>CALGWE010000503.1:0-1385 GCA_937935915.1 uncultured Clostridia bacterium | reverse complement strand
AACGGTCCATACCTGCATATTTACCACAAAGGTCATTCATTGTACCATCATCGTTCATTACGCAGATTTCTGGTAAGTTGTGACGTTTACCAACTTCAAAGTCGTTAGGGTCGTGAGCTGGTGTAATTTTAACAACACCTGTTCCAAATTCTTTGTCTACATAGTTATCAGCTACTACTGGGATTTCACGATCCATAAGTGGAATGCGAACCATTTTACCGATAAGGTGTGCATAACGTTCATCTTCTGGGTTAACAGCGATTGCAGTATCCCCAATCATTGTTTCTGGACGAGTTGTTGCAAGTTGAACGAATTCATCTGATCCAACTACTGGGTAACGAAGATGCCAGAAGTGACCATCTTTTTCTTCGTGTTCTACCTCAGCATCTGAAATAGATGTTTGACATACTGGACACCAGTTGATGATTCTTGAACCTCTGTAGATGTATCCTTTTTCGTAAAGGCGAATGAATACTTCTTGAACGGCTTCAGAGCAACCTTCATCCATTGTGAAACGTTCTCTATCCCAGTCACAAGATGAACCAAGTTTTTTAAGTTGCTCTACGATGCGTCCACCGTATTGTTCTTTCCAATCCCATACATGTTCAAGGAATTTCTCTCTACCAAGTTCTTCTTTTGTAAGCCCCTCAGCAGCGATTTTTTCTACTACTTTAACTTCTGTTGCAATACTTGCATGGTCTGTACCTGGAATCCAAAGTGCATTATAACCTTGCATACGTTTGTAACGTGTTAAAATATCTTGAAGTGTATTATCAAGCGCGTGCCCCATGTGGAGTTGACCTGTAATATTTGGTGGTGGCATTACGATTGTAAATGGTTTTTTATCTTTTTCTACTTCAGCATGGAAATAACCTTTTTCCATCCAGTTTTTATAAAGTCTTTCTTCTACTTGACTAGGATCGTAAACTTTTTCTAATTCTTTCACTGACTTTTCCTCCTTTTTTTCGAATGCAATACTTATTTAAAGAGCTTATTGCTGCTGTCCTAAAACTAAAAATATAAAGCCTAGCGCAGCTACAACACAACCTGAGATTCTGACTGCCATAATAGCACCGCTAACTAGCATGCCAAATTCCTCTCTATCATTCTCATCTAGTCTGGTTTTCGCCATGACAATACGTCTTGCAAAAAAGAAGACCATAAGGCCAATAGCAAAAAGCACAAAACCTATCATACTCATGACGTGCACCTCCAAAACAAAATAAAAAGAGCTATATCATCTCATGTTAAACATAAGGACGATATAGCTCGCGGTACCACCTTAATTTCCCGAATAAAAATCGGAACTCTTATTTAAGCGTATAACGCCGCTACACGTTTATATCTATATATCAAAAAGATACTTTAATACAAAAGCTCCCAAG
>CALGWE010000502.1:0-1408 GCA_937935915.1 uncultured Clostridia bacterium | reverse complement strand
GTAATCAAGGAAAAAATGTTGCTCCGCTATTTTGTGAGCAACATTTTTTTATTTTAGTTTTTCCAAATTCAAAATTTGTTTATATATTTACTTTGAAAATATTACTTTTAACCTTTAATATTGATAAAACCGCCTCAGAGTATGAACTCTATTTAGAGTATTGCAGTGATCTCTTTAAAGAAGAAACCATCATACGTCTTTATGAACACTTTAAAACTGTGATGTGGACTATTGTGCGAAATCCAAATTGCCTAATAAAGGATATTGAAAGTATCAGTCCAGAAGAAATCTTAGCGATTGAAAACTTTAATGCTACACATGTGAATATGTCAAGTGATTATGGTTTAATAGAACGTTTTGAAGCGCAAGTGCGTCAGCATAGTTCTAAAACAGCCGTTGTATTTGAAAACGAAAGTCTAAGTTATGAAGACCTTAATCAAAAAGCCAATAATATTGCTTATAAATTACGCCAATTAGGTGTAACCGCAGAAACACCTGTTGCAGTATTTGCTAAGAAAAGTGCCCAAATGTTAGTGGGGATTTTAGGCATTGTCAAAGCTGGTGGTGCTTATGTACCAATTGATGCATCTTATCCAGAAGAACGTATTCAATATTTATTAGAAGATAGTGGCGCAAAAGTTGTTTTAACCTATCACACAAAGCTGCCTTATGAAGGCTTAGAGACCATTGATTTAGAAGTAGCCTTACAAGATAATGCAATCTATCCTAATCCAGAAATCATTAACCAACCTGAAGACCTCTTATATATCATTTATACCTCTGGTACCACAGGTAAACCAAAAGGGGTGATGGTCGAACACAAAAGTGTGGCACGACTTGTTATTAATCCAGGCTATGTGACCTTAAATCATGAAAGCATTATCTTACAAACAGGACAAATGTCTTTCGATGCATCTACCTTTGAGGTGTGGGGGGCTTTACTCAACGGGGGCACACTGCATTTAATTGAACAAGATAAACTCATTGATTATCATGAACTAGGTGATTATATCAAAAGTCAACAAATTAATACTTTGTTCCTTACAACCACCTTATTTAATCAAATGTTTGATACGAGTCCACATATGTTTGATGGGGTGAAATATTTATTAACCGGTGGCGAAAAGATTTCTGAAACCCATGTTCAAGCCTTTAAAGCGCTAAATCATTCTACACAGCTTATTAACTGCTATGGTCCTACAGAAAACACCACCTTTACAACCACTTATTTGATTACAGAGGTAACGGAAAATATCCCTATTGGTAAGCCGATCCATTGTACACAGCTGTATGTTATGGCAAATGGCAAGCAATGTGGTATAGATATCCCAGGAGAATTATGTATTGGTGGGGAAGGTGTCGCCAGAGGGTATTTAGACCGTGAAGCTTTAACGAATGAAAAGTTTAT
>CALGWE010000501.1:0-5980 GCA_937935915.1 uncultured Clostridia bacterium | reverse complement strand
TATTGCCACTGATATAAGCCCCAAATAAACTACTACTTAACACTGGTAAGCCTGTTGCAAAACCTGTACGTACTTCCATGACTGTATACGCACGTTTTAAAAATTTAATCATTAATTTACACTCCCTGCTGTCATTCCTTTATAAATATACTTCTGTAAAAATACAAACATTAACATCATTGGCAGCATACTAATCAGTATAGCCGCACTCACTACTTGCCAATGAATCTGATTTGGTCCAACAAAACGATAAAGTGCTGTGGAAACTGTACTTAACTTACTGCTTGGCATATAGAGATAAGGTATATAAAAGTCATTATATACACTAATGAGCTTCAATAATGCAATAGTGGCAGAAGCTGGTTTTAAAAGTGGCAAGATAATGTGTGTATAAATTCTAAAGTAGCTGGCTCCTTCTAACCTTGCTGCTTTATCTAAACTCTTAGGTAACTTTTCAAAAGCCTGCATATAAATATATAAAGTCACCATGTCTGCACCAATATAAATGATAACGGGTGCAAAAATCGTATTATAAATTCCCATCTTATAAATCAATTTAAAAGTAGCAACTTGTGCAATTTCTAGAGGCATAATAGAAACCACTAAATATAAAAATAAAAGTGTCTTTTTAAATTTAAAGTCAAACCTACAAATCACATAAGCGATCATAGACCCAATCATAATACTTCCTATAATCGATAAAGCCACTAAAATAAATGTATTGATGAACCCTATGAGCATTTTTCCTTCTATAAAAGCTCTTTTGAAATTCTCTAAATTTAAAAAGCTGTGAGGCAGCGTCAGTCCTGAAGTTGTAATAAACTCCTCATAAGTTTTAAAAGCCCCGAAAAAAATAGTTAAAAGGGGAAAGAAGACAATGAAACACCATAGGATTAGTACTCCATACTTCAATATATTTTTAATACTTTGTTTAATCATGATCTTGTGCCTTCACTTTCTGCTGTAAACTGGTTAAGGCAATAATAATCACACCAATAATCATCGCCATACTTGCTGCCCTACCATACATCTTATCTTCAAAAGCCGTTTTCATGGTTTTTAATAAGAAGGTACTTGTACCATTTGAACCATTAGTCATAATCATAGGGATTTCAAAAGCAGATAAGGCTCCTATGGTGAGCAAAATAAAGTTGAGCTTAAGGACAATATGAATCCCTGGCAAAATTACATAACGAATCGTCTGCCAGATAGAAGCACCTTCTATAGCAGCTTGTTTATAATGCTCTTTTGGAATACAGCTGATGGCCCCAAAATATAGGATAAAGCTACGTCCTGTATGACGCCATATGGAAATAGCCCCTAATGTATAATTCACAACTCTGGGATCACCTAACCAATAGCGTATATATTCACCGAGTCCCAAATAAGTTAAAAGCATATCTAAACTGCCTTTAGGTGTTAAAACTACTTTAAACATCATCCCTATGGCCATCCCACTAATTACCGTAGGAAGTACAATAGCTGCTTTAAAAAATGTCTTTCCTTTTACCTTATACGAAAGCATAATCGCAAAACTTAAGGCGATAATAATTTGCACAAGTCCTGCTGCAAAATAAATGAAACTATTTAAAAAGACCCTTATATAATCAGGGTCTTTTAAAATACGTACATAATTTGCAAAGCCTATAAACTCCTTCTTGGGACTTAGTCCATCCCAAGAAGTAAAGCTATAACTTATAAGTGCAAGCATTGGCCATAAATTAAATGCTACAAATAATAATAAAGGAAAGAATAAAAAACTTATAATAAGTTGTCGTTCTTTACGCCTTATATTATTTTCCATTTTCTTTTGCTACTTGCTCCCATTTTGTTTCTAAACTTTGAATATATGCTTCATAACTTTCATTTTGTTCTGGGTAAAGCCCAATGTTAATGACTTTTTGAATAGCATCTGTAAGTCTTGCGATTCCTACTTCTTTTGCAATTGTGCTATACATCGCATCAACCTCTGGATCTGTTGGTGGCGCTGTTAAAACTGTTTGATTTTCTGTAACAAGTGCTTTATCTGCTTCATTTAAGTCTGCAATAAATGGTGTCATCCCACCAAGGTCAGCTGCATAACCACTAGCTGCTGATACGAAGAATTCTACAAAAGCTTTAGCTGTTTCTTTATTTTCACTGTGTTTGCTTACACCAATTACTTCTGGCGCACCAATTGCTACACTTGATTTGCCATCTAACTGCACTGGAAGTGGGAACATACCGATTGCCTCATCACTTCCTGCCATTTGACGCATTTCATTGGCATCTTGTGAACCTCTCATCATCATGGCAATTTCACCATTTACGATTTTTTGTTGACCTTGAGCACTCTCTAAAGTCATTGGATCTTCTTCAATATAACCTTTAGATGCTAAATCATAAATTAAATCTAATACTTCTCTAATTGGTTGTCCTTCTTTAAGTGCAGTTCCTGCTTCTAACATTTCTGCTTTGTAGTTTTCACCACCGAATGAAGAAAGTGTACCACCCCAGATTCCCATTCCTGGACCATAGTTTGTAAAGAATGGTACAGCCTCTGTAGTCGATTTGATTTTTTCACATACTGCAAGGAATTCTTCTGTAGAAGTTGGCATTTCTGTAATTCCTGCTGTTTTAAATACTTCTGTATTATAAATCATGCCTAATACATTAATAGCTGTTGGCAGTCCATAAACATTACCCTCAAAATCTGCTTCTGTCACATCTAAGTATTTGCTGCTCATTTCTTCTACAGTGCCAAGTGGTTCAAAATAGTTAGGATATACTGAGCGGTTAGCTGACATACTAAATGGAATGAATAATACATCCCCATAATCTGTTGTATTCATACGTGTTGTAATAGATTCTGCATAATCTGCTGAGTTTTCCCATATAATATCTGTTACACTTGGATATTTAGCAATAAAGTCTGCCTCAATTTTTGCAAAGAGTTCATCCGCATCTGTACGGCTTGTTAAAACTTTTAATACACCGCCAATTTCATCTTGCGTCGCTACTGCTTCTTTTTCTCCTGCACACCCTGTAAATACTAATGGTGCTGCAAGTAATAAACTTAACCACTTTTTCATTTTCTAATCTCCAATTCTCTTTTCTGCTATTTTGTCAAATAGTTGTGCCTGATCAAACTGCAATTTAATGCCAACCTCTGTTCCTACTTGAACCTGTAACATAGCACTTATCTTGGCTATGATTACCTCTGTTTTATATTGAAGGTGAAGGATTTGTTCGCTGCCTAAGTAAGCAATCTGTACCACCTTTGTGACAAAGTCTCCTTCACTTATATCCGTTATTTGTACATGCTCCGGTCTTAAACCTAAATAACATGTTTCTGGTATTTTTCTATGTATATCGCCTGCCTCATAAATGACTCTGTCATTTAATATCACATGATTTTCATCTGCCTTAACCTCAAAAACATTCATTTGCGGATGCCCTATAAAAGTTGCCACAAATAAATTAGATGGCTTATGATAAATTTCATAAGGTGTACCAATCTGCATGATTTCACCTTTATTCAGTACGACCACTCTGTCTGCCATAGTTAAAGCTTCTGTTTGATCATGGGTCACATAAAGCATAGTTGCCCCTAATGCCTTATGAAGCTTTGTAATCTGGCTTGCTGTATAATATTTTAATTTAGCATCTAAATGTGACAAAGGCTCATCCATTAAAAAGAGTTTAGGTTCCCTCACCATAGCACGGGCTAAGGCTACCCTTTGTCTTTCACCACCAGAAAGATGTTTCGGCTTTTGCTTTAATAAAGCTTCTAAGCCTAACATTTGTGCGGCCCACTTCACTTTTTCTTCCCTCTGCTTTTTAGGGACTTTACGAATTTTCATCCCAAAAGCAATGTTTTCATAAACATTCATATGTGGAAATAAGGCATAATTTTGAAATACCATAGCAAGGTCTCTTGCCTTGGGTTCTAAATATGTAATATTTTTAGTATCTAAATAAATCTCCCCTGTTGTAGGCTTTTCAAAACCACAAATCACATCTAATAAAGTGGATTTTCCACTGCCACTAGGTCCTACAATAACCACAAGTTCGCCTTTTTCAATAGTTAAATCAAAAGGCTTCAGTGCTGCTTCATTTTTTCCTAAATACTGTTTACTAATATTTTGAAATTGTATATAACTCATGTTGTCACCACCTGTAAATCATTTTATGTCACCTAGCACTTGGCTATTATAGCTTTATGTGAAATATTTGTCAAATATTTTCATATAAATTTTACTTCAATTATCTCTTTTTCTATTTCTTACATTTTTATCATCATTTTCATGATAAATACAACAATTTTCCAGTTCAAGTAATTTAAGCCTTATGCATTAAACTAACTTAATCACAAAAAAAGGAATCACCTTTTATAAGGCAATTCCTTTCTATAAACACTACTTTTTTCTAGTTACTTTTTTAACATATTACAGCTATGCAACTTTTAACTTATTCATCTATTTGTTTAATAATTTCTTATAGCTGGCATCTACACAAATTGCTCCAAAAGGCGCTGTAATTATAATCGCCAATACTGCTACTGTTAAAACTTCCAGGCCACATGAAAGCCCCATACTTAATGGCACACCCCCAATAGCTGCTTGAACGGTTGCTTTAGGTGTATAAGCCAACATACAGAAAAAGCGTTCTTTCATTGTAAGTGGTGTTTTTAGAAGTGCCACAAATACACCAATCATACGTAGACCCAACGCGCCCACTACAATGACAATAGCTGTTACGCCTGCACTTATAGCATATTTTAAGTCTACTGTTGCACCAACTAATACAAAAAGTATGATTTCAGCACCTAACCAAAGTTTATTATATTTGGTGCTCATACGTTTCGCTAAATCACCATTTATCTGACTCAGTATAATCCCTAAGCTCATAATAGCTAATAATCCTGAAATAGGTAAAATGCCTTCTAGTAAAGTTTCAAGTTCTAATAGTAAAAAAGATACACTTAAAATAATGATTACTTTAATGGTGTCACGCATATGCCACTTTTTGAAAAAGAAATTAAGTAAATACCCTACAGCGCTGCCGACTAAAATCCCCATAATAATGGCAATTGGAATCTGCATAAAACTTAGAGCGGATACACTTTCTCCTGCTGCAAGACCTGTAAAAGCTGTAAATAACACAATTACAAATACGTCATCTACTGAAGCCCCTGCTAAGATTAGTTGTGGGATACTTTTCCCAGTCCCATAACCTTCTTCCATTAAACGAATCATTCTTGGTACAATAACCGCTGGTGAAGCTGCTGCGATAACGCTTCCCATAATGGCTGCATCAATGAGTCTCATGCCAAATAAGGTTGTCCCAATTAAAATAACACCTAAAATTTCAAAGCAGGCTGGTACAAAGCACATTAAAATAGCTGGTCTGCCTACCTTCTTTAAATCTGCTATATTGAGAGAAAATCCTGCTCTTGTCAGAATAATCACCAATGCAATCTTTCTAAGTTCAGGAGAAATGTCCAATAACTTACTATCTAAAAGATTGAATGCATAAGGTCCTAATAAAATCCCTACTAAAATCATTCCCACCAAACTTGGTAATTTTATTTTTTTAAAGCCCACACCTAATAATAGGCCTAATAAAAATACGAGTGCTAAACTTGTTAACATACTATACCTCCTTAGTTATTGTTAGTATACGCAAAAAAAAGCTAAAACTTCTGTAAAAATTTCACAGAAGTCATTAGCTTTACGCGGTTTAAATCGATGTTTATCACCGATTTAGGGAGCACTTCATTCCCTTCATTAAATATATTCTAACATATACCATTATTTTTTAAACTAAATTTAAATATTTTATTATCTATTGTTCATTTTTATCTGGCATAAGCAACATAATCAGCACAGTAAAAATGCCAAATAACACCCCAAGTAGTGTCCAAATGGACTTACTTAATCCCTTATGTGCTGCAATTTTATAACAAACAAACCCCATCAAAAACCATACAAGTGCTATA
>CALGWE010000500.1:0-1394 GCA_937935915.1 uncultured Clostridia bacterium | reverse complement strand
GTAAATGAACGTGCTTTAAGACGTTTTAAAGAATATGAAGCAAAAGGTGTACAAGCTGATTTGGCGGTTTTAACAGAAGAAATTGCAGCACGTGATAAACAAGATATGGAAAGAAAAATTTCACCACTTAAAAAAGCTGATGATGCTGTTGAAATTGATACAACATATATGACAATTGAAGAAATTGTAGAACGCATTATGACATTATTAAAAGAACGTATATAGGAGGACAAAAGTATGGAAATTATTATTGCTAAAACTGCTGGTTTTTGCTTCGGTGTAAAACGTGCAGTAGACATGGCTTTTGAACAAGCAGGAACGCAGGCAACCTATACTTTTGGACCAATTATTCATAATGAAGTAGTGGCAAAACAGCTTGAAGAAAAGGGGATTTTCGAAACAAATGATATCAATGCACAAAAAGCGAATAAGCTTATTATTCGTTCACATGGTGTAAGCCCTAGTGTTTATGCAGCAGGTGAAGCAGCAGGTGCTGAGATTGTAGATGCAACATGTCCATATGTTAAGAAAATTCACCGCCTTGTAGAAAAATTCTCTAAAGAAGGTTATGGCATTATTATTGCAGGAAATAAAGAACACCCAGAAATTCAAGGAATCAGTGGGTGGGTGCAAGGCGAATGCATTGTGATTAAAACACCTGAAGAAGTAGAGGAACTTACATTTGATTCAGATAAAAAATACTTACTAGTTGCACAGACAACATATAAAAAAGAAGTATTAGATGGTATTCAAGAAGCACTTAAAGCTAAAGGGGTAAACTTTGAAGTCAATAATACAATTTGTAGTGCAACTAAAGAACGCCAAGAAGAAGCTAAAGCGATTGCTAAAGAAGTAGATGTTATGCTTGTATTAGGTAGCAAAAAAAGTTCAAATACGGCTAAATTACAAGAAATTTGCCTTGCAAACTGCAATGCAAGTTATTGTATTGCAGGTGCTGAAGAACTTACAAAAGATATGGTTGAAGGTTGCAGAAAAGTTGGTATTACAGCAGGGGCTTCTACACCACATCTTGTAATTGAAGCAGTTGTGAATAAACTGAATCAATTTTAAGTATTAAAAGGGGAACACATATGAATTATGAAGGGTTTAAGGTGCAAGTGTTAAGCCTCACAGGTATTGATTTAAACTGTTATAAAGAAAATCAAATGAAAAGACGCATTGATGCACTGATTAAAAAACATGGTTGTAGTGGTTATGAAGCATTTGTGCAGCTTATAAAAAGAGATAGGAAGGCTTTAGAAGACTTTGTAACTTATTTAACGATTAATGTAACAGAATTTTTCCGTAATCCATTACAATGGGATATACTAGAAAAACATATTGTGCCATTGTTAACACAAAAGAAAAATACAATTAAGATTGCTTTAGATATA
>CALGWE010000499.1:0-1121 GCA_937935915.1 uncultured Clostridia bacterium | reverse complement strand
GATAAGATTATGCCGAAGATATGGACAGTAGCGGGTCTGATGATCAAAAGTCCACAAACAGCTATGTATTGGGGCAGTTATTTGATGAAAATATGTGATGACACAAAAAATCTGTGTATGCAGTTTGAAAGTGTGGTAAATGAAGTCGCCCAAGGAATTAGACAGATTCAGCAGTGTAGCGTTATGACAGGGAGACAGTATAACATTTATTGTACACAAAACAAGATTTATTTAAGACAAGGCAATGTACCTGCTTTTTATAAAATCTGGGTTCAAAATGGGGTGGAAGTTTCTATAAGAGACAATAAGGGAAAATTAATGACAGGTAAAAATATTAAATTTTATGGTACTATGGCACCTGCTAAAGCAGGTACAATTATATTAAAACATACGGGTTTAAATAAGGAAGCACGCATTACAGTGCGGGTTGCAACAGGAAAAGTAACAGTTTACTACAAGAAGGATAAAAGAGGTGACACATGGGTGAGACAATATGTTTAATTGGCTTTATGGGAAGTGGTAAAACAACCATTGGTGAAGCACTTGCTAAAAAGTTAGGTTGGAATTGGATTGACTTAGATGCAGAAATTGTAAAAGGTGAAAAGACCACGATTGCAAATATTTTTGCCGAAAAAGGGGAAGCTTAATTTAGAAGCTTGGAAACCCAATATTTAAGTAAAGCACTACAAGAGACCAATACTGTGATTTCAACAGGGGGTGGCATTGTTGTCACACCTGAAAATGTAGCAATGCTTGCGGGGCAGAATACAATTTATTTGAAGTGGGATTTTGATGTGCTTTATGAACGTATTGCAAGTGATAAAGCTAGGCCACTTGTGACGAGTTATGAAGAAGTGCTAGCACGCTATGAGAGTCGTAAGACCCTTTATAAGGCAGCTAGTAAAGTAAGTATTTTATGCCAAAATAAATCTGTATTACAACTAGTGGATGAAATTTTAATAAGTGTTAAAGCAGTATAATGAATACGCCATAAATTTTAAAGATAAATATGATATACTAAAGTTTAGTAATGTGTAAAATAATTTTTGACAGTTCACATCAATTATTTATTAGAAGATAATTACATATTATAAAAAGTATATTATAATGTTAATGTTAAA
>CALGWE010000498.1:0-2691 GCA_937935915.1 uncultured Clostridia bacterium | reverse complement strand
GGAAGCAGATTTTAAAGTATCCCTTATTCCCCATACAGGCAGTCATACCCATTTATTACATAAGAAGATTGGGGAAACCGTGAATTTAGAGTGTGATATGGTAGGTAAATATGTAGAGCGCATGATCCAGTTTAATACCCAAAACAAGCAGAAGGAAGCTGTATTAACCAAGGATTTCTTAGCCAAGTATGATTTTTTATAGGGAGGATAGAGATGAACGAATATGGATTTGCAAGTATAGAAGAAGCACTTAGTGATTTAAAAGAGGGCAAAATGCTCATAGTGGTAGATGATATGGGACGTGAAAATGAGGGCGATTTACTCATGGCAGCAGAAATGGTTACACCAGAGGCAATTAACTTTATGGCCACTTATGGGAGGGGACTTATTTGTATGCCAATAAGCCGTGCTTATGCAGAAGCTTTAGACTTCAAACCTATGGTAGAGGTGAATACAGATAATCATGAAACAGCTTTCACTGCTTCTATTGACTATAAAGAAACTACTACAGGGATTTCAGCCTTTGAACGTGCTATGACAGTTAAAAATGTTTTTAAAGAAGGGGCTAGAGCAGAAGATTTTAGAAGACCTGGGCATATGTTTCCACTTGTTGCAAAGGATGGCGGCGTGCTTGAAAGACAGGGGCATACAGAAGCTGCAGTAGATTTAGCAAGACTTGCTGGTTTTAAGGCTGGAGGTGTCATTTGTGAGATTATGAAAGAAGATGGCACCATGGCGAGAAGAGATGATTTAATGGCTTTTGCAAAAGTACATGGTTTAAAGATGATTACCATAGAAGATTTAGTTTGCTATCGCAAAATCTACGATGATTGGGTAGAAGAAGTGGTACAAATTAACTTACCAACAGCTTATGGGGATTTTAAAGCTTACGGCTTTGTAGATCGCATAACAGGTAAGGAACATATGGCCCTTGTAAAAGGCGATATTCAGAAAGCAGAAGAGGTACTTGTGCGTATGCATTCAGAATGTCTCACAGGAGATGTACTTGGAAGTCGTAAATGTGATTGCGGGGAGCAGCTTCAAGCAGCACTTGGGCAAATTGAAAAAGAAGGTTGTGGCATCATCCTTTATTTACGTCAAGAAGGCCGTGGCATAGGGCTCATGAATAAACTAAGAGCTTACAAATTACAAGAGCAAGGCATGGATACAGTAGAAGCTAATTTACATTTAGGATTCCAAGATGATTTAAGAGATTATGCTATAGGGGCTAAGTTATTACATATGTTAGGGGTACAAAAAGTAAGGCTCCTAACCAATAATCCCCGTAAAATATCAGGTCTTGAGCAATATGGCATAGCCATTACAAAGCGTGAACCATTAGAGTTACCAGCCAATAAAAATAATATATTTTACATGCGTACAAAACGTGAAAAGTTAGAGCACATTTTAAGTTTATAGCATTTAAAAATGAAATAATCAATAGATAATGGAGGGATTTAAAAATGCATAAAATAGAGGGAAACTTAGTTGCACAAGGATTAAAAATAGGGATTATCGCAGCCAGATTTAATGAATTTATCGTTGGCAAATTAGTAGGTGGGGCATTAGATGGGCTCACAAGACATGGTGTTAATGAAGAAGATATTGATTTAGTTTGGGTACCAGGTGCTTTTGAAATTCCACTAGTAGCTAAGAAGATGGCACAAAATGAAAAATATGATGCAATTATTTGTTTAGGCGCAGTGATTCGTGGGGCAACACCTCATTTTGACTATGTATGTGCTGAGGCTTCTAAAGGCATTGCTTCTGTTTCATTAGAAACACAAAAACCAGTAATCTTTAGCATTTTAACAACAGAAAATATTGAGCAAGCCATTGAAAGAGCTGGTACAAAAGCAGGAAATAAAGGGTATGATGGGGCTGTTAGTGCCATTGAAATGGCTAATTTATTAAAGCAGCTTTAATGCAGTGTAAGAGGCTCAAGTATTAGATTGATTTAATAAAACATAAAAAAGCTAAGAAAGTAGATCCAGATGGATAGTAACTTTCTTAGCTTTTTTATATTTTACAAGTAAGCGGAGCATGCTAAAATAGCTTATATTCATGAGAAGTTTAACTTATGGAGAGACTTAAGAAAGGAGAAAATAATGAAGCGACTAAAAATATTAGGCATGATGCTTTTATGTGCTTTAGTGTATATAGGGATACAAAGTCTATGGCCTATAGGATGCCCTATTCAATATTTGTGGCATGTGCCTTGCCTGGGTTGTGGGATGACGAGAGCATGGCAAAGTGTGCTGCATGGCGATTTTAAAGCAGCTTTTTATTTTCATCCCTTGTTTTTCACAGTGCCTTTTATGGCAGGGGCACTTATATGGGGGGATTTATTGAGCATAAGATTTAAAAAGAGATTTTGGTTGATAATTGCAGTCTTATATATAGGAACATATTGTGTACGTTTTATAAATTATTGATAGGTAGATAGAGGGGGGCTGACGAAATGTATATATTATTGGGAATTGGCATGTGTATTGTGGGGGCAATCAGTATATTTGCGCCCAAAGTAGGGTGGTATTTAGATTCAGGATGGAAGTATAAAAATACAGAGCCTAGTGACTTTTATATAATCATGAGTAGATTTGGAGGAGCACTTACGCTGATTATTGGCATTGGTTTAATGCTTTGTCAAATAAGTAGTGGTATAGAAGGAATAGACCAGGCCAAGCAAAT
>CALGWE010000497.1:0-8226 GCA_937935915.1 uncultured Clostridia bacterium | reverse complement strand
CGAAAGAGAAGAAAAAACAGGCAAAGGTTATGCAGATTTTACATTCTATCCACGAAGAAAAAATGATACAGCTTTTATAGTAGAACTTAAAAAAGATGAGGACGTAGAAGTAGCACTTAATCAAATCAAAGAAAAAGAATACGCACAAAAAATGCTTAAGGAATATGAGAGAATCTTAGCAGTAGCTATTTGCTATGATTCTAAAATGAAAGTGCATCAGTGTAAGATAGAGGAGATATATAATAAAAAGTAACACATCCTTTTATTATTGAAGAGTCTCATAAATTATTTTAATATCGAGGATTAAATGAGTATAGAAATGAAAAAGGTTATTTGATAGATACATGTCTTTCAACGTAAGATTATTATGAGCAGTTAGTAAAATATTTTATAGAATAATAAGATAGAAATATAAGGCGTTATGAAATAAAGATTGATTTCATAGCGTCGTTATTTTATGTATGAAAGACGAAATATTCAATATATAATAAAGGCATATTGAGAAATAAGATAGGGGGGATAACTATTAAGTTTAAGTGCAGTGTGATCATAAACATATTAATATACTTTGCATTATGGGTAGGTGGGTTCTTTATAGGACATATTTTCAATGACATATATTCATGTCTTTTTAAGGACTTAAACAATAATATGAGAATTGGTATGAGAAGATTGATTATAAGCGGCATTCAAATTATAGTGTTTTTTCTATGGGTAAAATTTATAGAAAAACGTCCTATAAAATGCTTAGGGTTCAAAACAAAGTCACCTATTAAATCTTATATTATAGGAATGATCATTGGATTTAGTGCAATTACGATTACTGTATGCATATTGAAGTGCCTTGAAGCAGTGAGATTTGAAGGCAATGGGATGGATACTGTAGATGGATTTTTTGTAATGATTATTATAGGATGGTTCATTCAAAGTGCCTCCGAAGAAATAGCTATTAGAGGGTGGCTTATACCGATTTTGAAAGAGAAGAGTTCTGCCATAGGTGCTATTGCTATAACCTCTTTAATATTTGGGATATGTCATTTGTTTTCAGAGGGAGTAAGTATTGTATCATTTGTGAATCTTATTTTATCAGGGGTATTTTTCTCATTATATAGTATTTATACAGAGAGTATCGTAGGAACTTGTGGCATACATTTTATGTGGAATTTGGCATTAGGAAATATATATGGCTTCCCTGTAAGTGGATTTAGTGATAATGGAAGTAAAATATTATATACGATATCAGACAATAGGACTATTTTGACTGGTGGTGCATTTGGGGCGGAAGCAAGTATCATTACAACAGGAATATTAAGTATAGGCATAATAGTCATGTACTTGTATTTTCATAATTGTAAAAGTAAATAAAGGTTGCATAGGGGTGATTAATATGAAAAAGGTAAACATGAGTAAAAAAATAATTATTTGTATGGTATTAATTGCTGCAATAGTAATTTACATTTTTATGACACCAATAGGTTCTATCAGGTTAGCAGTAACGTTATCAGGACATCCGATTGTTGCAATGCAATTAAAAGCAACTAATATAACGTCTAAGTTGGATTATGTAGAGCTAGAAGGAAATCAAGAGATTTATTGTATCTCTAATCCACCAACTGATAATAAAACGAGTTGTGTATTAGAAAATTGGGCTGTATATAAATATGGTGTTTTTTATATAGCGCAGTATTTTGGCTTTGCTTAAATAATAAAAACTATATATATAGAATATTGCGTAAAATAATGTGATATAGTACGATACAATAGACTGTTTAATTTATAAATAGATTAAGACAATGATAGTACTAAAGGGAGGCTTATATGAGACATTTTAAACAAACATTAAGAGCAGGAATTATTTTAACAATGAGTTTAGCTATGACAGTAACTAGCTTTGCACATTCAGGAAGAACAGACGGTAATGGGGGACATCGTGATAATAAAAATAAAAGTGGATTAGGAAGTTATCATTATCACTGTGGTGGTTATCCAGCTCACTTACATACTAATGGATGCCCATATAGTTCAGGTTATGTAGAAACAACAAGTTCATATAGCACAACAACTAAGGTGGCTCCTAAAGCTAGACCAGCTACACCTGTTTATACAGTGAAAGAACAAGACTTTGTATTAAATGGACAAGCAAATACACTTAATACAATCGTTAAAGATGGGGTAAGTTTAGTAGAACTCAAATCTTTTGCAGATGGATTAGGCATTTCATTAGAATTTGATAAAGCAGCATCAGCAGTTATTGCACGTTATAATGGGGGCTATGTTTCTTTATTAATTAATTCAAAATCAGCTAAAGCAAATGGTGAAAAAACAGAATTAGCAGTAGCACCAATTGTAAAAGATGGACGTACATACGTACCAGCAAGATACATAGCAGAATCATTTGGCATGAGCGTAAATTATGATTCAACATTAGGAATGACAACAATTTCAAAATAAATAATAGAGAAGGGCTTAAAGGATGAAAGACATTTTTTAAGCCCTTTCATGTTATAAAGACATTAAATAAAAGGAGATTACAATGAATCCACAGTTAATAATCAATGATGAAGCAGTAGTAGAACAAAATATAGCAAAGGTAAGACAATCTATGGCGGTTACATCAGAAAAGTTAACACACTTACTAAATACTAATCCAAAAGATGCATTTTATGAAATGAAATTTGGTAAGATAGGCCAAGAACCATTAGAGGGGACTCCTTTAAATCTTATTGAGCAGCTGAATCAAGTATATACTTACTTAGTTTCATTATATGGAGTTAAATTTTTAATAAAAAGATATCCAGAATATGCGCCCTTTAAATTAAATTTAGGGACAACAGGAGGATATGATATTGAATCTATAGATGGCAATATAATATGTGAATGTTTTTCAACTACTTCATTAAGAAGTAATGATAAGGTAAATAAGGATGCCAAAAGATTAATGAGTAATAAGAAAGCAGAGAAAAGATTTATATTTTATCATACGCCAGGAAATGAAAATGTTACTTATTATGAAGAAAAGTATGATGAGATTAAATTTGTGAAAATTGAATTGGAATAAATAGTAGATATAAAAATAGACAACAAAATATGGATTTATAACCAGCACCTTTATTAATGAGAATGGTGAACCATATTTAGAAGTACATCATATAGTGCCTTTAAGTGAAGGTGGAGCAGATACGATGGATAATGTATGTGCAGTATGTCCTAATTGTCATAGAGAGTTGCATTGTGGTACAAATAAGGTGTTATTAAGGAAGCAAATAAAAGAAAGAATGGGGGAGAGTAATGCTGGATAAATGGATTATATTTGATGCCATGGGTGTTATTTTTACTGTAGGGGATGATACCAATGAATTATTAGTGCCTTTTGTGATGGAGAGAAATAAGGATTTAACAAGGGAATATATTAATGAGGTTTATAGATCTGCAAGTTTAGGAGAAATTAGTTCTAATGAGTTGTATAACTTATTGGAAAAAGCGTTATAATCATAAATAGAGTATAGGCATCTGGGGCTTGGCAATAGTGAAAATATCTTGGGATAATCAAAGGATTAAAGGGGAGAAGATAAGTCGTGATAGAGCTACCAGAGGCAATTAATCTTGCAAAGCAAATTAATGAAAATTTGAGGGGAAAGAAAGTGGCACGGGTTTTACCGCCTACAAAGGTACATAAATTTTGTTGGTTTTCAGAAGAACCGGAGCTTTATAGTGAGGCGCTAGAGGAAAAGGCTATAGTAGGGGCAGAAGGATTTGGTATATATGTTGAGATGAGTTTTGATCAGGGAAAGAAGCTTTGTTTTAATGATGGCATTAATATAAGGCTTATGAACAAAGGAGATAAGTTAAAGGATTATCAGCTCCTTATAGAATTTGAAGATGATACCATGCTTGTTTTCACAGTAGCTATGTATGGGGCGATTGTTTTGCATAATGGGGATTATGACAATGAATATTACCTTAAAAGTAAGGAGGCAATTACGCCATTTGATGAAGGGTTTGATACTTATTTCGGGGAAGTTTTTTCAAATTGTAAGCCTTCCGAGAGTGCAAAGGCCTTCTTAGCAACGAAGCAACGATTTCCAGGAATAGCTAATGGGACATTGCAAGATATTCTTTATAGGGCAAAGATTCATCCCAAAAGAAGAATTAGTACATTGAATGAAGCAGAGCAAGCTAACTTACTAAGTACAACTAAAAAGGTTCTTAAAGAGATAACGGATTTAGGTGGTAGAGATACGGAGAAAGATATTTGGGGTAAGCCATTGGGGTATCATGTACGGCTTTCAAAGAAAACATATCCGGGCAAATGTCAGTGCTGTGGTGATGAAATTAAAAAGGAAACGTAACTGTTCAGCCTGTGGCTGAACAGTTACAACTTTTTTATGAAAAAGATGTTAATCCTATTCGGGAAAAGGTATTAGAAGCACTAGAAATAGATTTTCAAGTACATAAGTGGACATTAAAAGAAGCATTTATAAGTTCCTTTAAAAAGACTTGCGAGGAAATTAAAAAGTTAGAGGAAACACAAGAATTCAAAGTAGGATTTCTAATGTATAACTTATTAAGAACACAAGTTATGCAACATCAATATAACTATCGCATTTATGTTTATGATGAAAACTGGTATTTAAAAGATGGCATTTATATTGGGGAATTAGATGTAAGCTTTATTTATAAATACTATGAAGAAATGTGGCAGGAACTTTTAAAGTGCTCTAAAAAATATGTATTAAAAATAGGGGTATTAGATGTAGAACATATTATGTTAGAACAGCTACAGTATTTTCATAAATATGTTGTAGGTTTGATGCAATTTAGTTTACTAGATGCATTAGAGATAGAAGAATATATTGCATTAAATAAGGCTGATGTATTTCAAATTCAAACAGGAGAATTTTTTGAGCCTTGTGATCCTATACATATTGAAGCACAAGAAAAGGATAGTTTTCAGCTTAAGAAATTTATAGAGAAAAATGAAAAAGGGGCATATTATTTTCAAGATTTTCGTGGGCTTGAAATGGATGAATTAATGTGTAATGGGAGTGACTTAAGATATGCTGACTTTAGGGAAAGTCAGTTAAATAGGAGTAGTATGATGTGTAGCCTATTAATAGGTACTAAATTTAAAGGGTGCCAGATGAAAGAAGCTAACTTATCCGTTTCCATGATTTGTGAGGCTAACTTTGAAAATGCAGATTTAAGTAATGCCAATTTTCAACAAGCCGTAGCTTTTGTAGGAAAAAATGAAGCCAATGCATGGAAGCAAGTAGGCTTTACACCTACTAGCTTTAAGAATAGCAATTTAACACAGGCAAACTTTCAAGGTGCTACATTAAGTAGCGTAGATTTTACAGGAGCTAATTTAACACATACAAACTTTCAAGACGCAACCTTATATGGCAGTCAATTTACTAGAACACAACTTAAAATGTGTGAATTTTCACAAAAGCAGCTTGAACAATTAAAAATAGTTGAATAAAATAAAGGGGAGAAAAGATGCTTGGTAATATTGTGAAAAAGGTAGTTAAAAAAGTAAAAGCTGCCGTGCCCAAAGTCGTTAATGCCGCTAAACGTAAAGTAAAAAAAGTCGTTAAACATGTGGCCAAAAAGGTAGTACCTAGAGTTGTTAAAATGGTACCCAAGGTAGTTAACGCCGCTAAGAATAAAGCTAAAAAAGTCATATCAAAAGTAGTAAAAAGTGTCCCGCGGGTTGTAAACGCTGCAAAGGCGAAGATTAATAAGACAGCAAAAGCCACAGCAAAAAAAATAAAAAAAGTAGTAAAGAAAACAGCTCAAGGGGTAAAGCAGAAAGTTCAAAAACAATTAAAAGAAGTTTCCCAGAAAAATGAGCGTATTGTAAACAAAGTCAAAGCAGCATGGCAACAAACTGCCTCAGGGATTAAAAGGGGAACTGTGACAATTGGGGCAAAAGGTTTTAATAGCTCAAATAGCTTTAAGATGCTAGACTTTGTACTTCAAGCTAGGCGCGCTGTTGTAGAAGAATATCCCATTCTTAATTTTCCAGGAAGTTGTTTAAAAGATGTTGTAAATGTTGTAAAAACAGGCATAGTAGAAGGCTCACAAAGCGCAGGGAAATTTATATATGATAAGAAAATACCAGGTGTTTCAGATTTTGTAGGTGCATTAACAGATGTACGTCCAGAAAATGCTGAAAGTAACATTTTTACTGTAGCTGGGGCCTTTACAAAAGGCGTAGTTGCAGATGGATTAGGCGGCACAGTAGAGGGCATCGTTGATTTAGCCGTAGACCCTGTCGCTGCTATAGAGGGCGTTACTAAAATGCTTGCTTATCCTGAAGAAACACTACCTGCCATATGTGAGGGTGTTAAAGAATTCTGGGATAAAAAAGTTGTAAATGGCTCTCCAGAAGATAGGGCTAATATAGTAGGACAAGCTGCATTTGAAATAGCCTCCTGGTTCGTAGGCGCCGGAGAAGCCAAAACAGCAGCTAATGCTGGTAAAGCTGCAGACAAGTTAGCAGATACAGCCAAAGTAGTTGATAAAATAACAGATGTGGCTAAAACAGCAGATAAGGCAGCCGATTTATCGAGGGTCACTTCAAAGACAAAACTTCTAGATAAGCTCCCTAGCACAACAGCCTTAAAAAATGCAGGTAAAAATTTAGCTAAGAATCTAGATGATATGGCCAATAAGGCGACTAAAAAGCTAGGTAAAATAGCAGATAAAGCAACTCAAAAACTAGATAATGCAGCAGGTAAGGCAACTAGCCAATTAAAGAATCTTGCACTTAAGAAAAATGAACTGGTTACTAAGGCAAGTGACAAGTTAGGCGATATGGCAATGGAAGGTGGCAAGAAGCTAGGAGATACCATTGATCAAATGCGCCATATCATGAACCAACTTACCCCACAACCAGCATTGGCCATGGCCGGTGTTGGAGAATTAGATGATATAGGCAGGACAGGGGATAAAATACAGGATATTATTAAAAGAACCTTGAAAATAGATAAATCTGAAGCAGGCAGCGGCGTTAAAATTAGTGGTGCAGCAAAAGAAGAAGTTATTGAAGATATAAAAGCTGTAGAAGAAAAAGTAAGTAAGGCATTAGATGATGTTGCAGAGGGGGCGGCAAAAGCTGAAAAAGCTATATCAAGAATAGATGAAATAGAAGTAAAATTTAATTATAAGTCTAAATATAATGAAGCTGAATTCGCAAGACAATTAGCTGACCAAGAAGCTGGTATGAATAAATTAACAGTTGATGAGTATTTAAAGAATAGGGAAAGATATATCGCTGAAGGTAGAGCAATTGAAGGCAATGTAGCACAGCAAGCAGCTAGAAAAGAAGCACAGGCTCAAAAAATAGCTGAGTTACGTAAGAATGGTCTTTCATATAGTGAAGCTAAGAAACAAGCTGAAGAATGGTTAAAATCTCAAGCTGCATTACACAATCCTGACCAAATTGCAGGTGGTAATCCACTAAATATAGGTGGTATGGGAGATAGTAAGATTAATTCATCAATAGGTTCTCAATGGAAATATAGAATTGATGAAGTTGATGAACAAATAATGACTGAAGCAGAAAGAAAATCAAAATATTTAAATGTAAAATTAAAGTATTAGGAGGTAACTATGAAATATAAGGTTTTAGAGGACTTTAAAAATTATGAAGAAGTAGAACAAGACGTTATAAGTTTATATAACAATAAAATTCCTAAAAAGTTATTAGATATTTGGAAGGAATATGGTTTTGGAAGCTTTATGGATAATTATATTAAAATAATCAATCCAAATGAATATAAGGAGTTGTTAGATGATTCATATTTTAGAGGAAAGGAATCTATTCCAGTAATGCTTACAGGATTTGGAGATATAATAACTTGGGAGAAAAATAGATACTTAGGTATTGTTAAATATCGTAAAGGAACATTTGATATTATTGAAGATGGATTTGAATACTTTTTAGATGATATAATGGACGCTGAATATGTAAGAGATTTTCTTGATAATTCACAATATAAGGAAGCTATAATTAAGAATGGTGAACTTAATTTTGAAGAATGTTTTGGATATGTACCTTTACTAGGACTAGGAGGCAGTGAAAAAGTAGAAAATTTAAAAAAGGTAAAAATAAAAGAGCATATAGAATTAATTACACAAATGGTAGGTAAAATTAAATAATAAAAATTTGTAACTGTTCAGCCACAGGCTGAATAAATATATTTTTTACTGTGGATAAAC
>CALGWE010000496.1:0-8235 GCA_937935915.1 uncultured Clostridia bacterium | reverse complement strand
AGAGAGCATGCACCAATAGCAATAAAAGAAAGTGGAATTAGTTGTGTTATAGCATCCACATTTGCAAGAATTTTTTACAGAAATGCAATTAATATTGGACTTCCAATCTTAGAATGTGAAGCAGCAGCAGAAGGTATTCAAAAAGGTGATGAAGTAGAAGTTAACTTTGATACAGGTGTAATTACAAATGTAACAAAAGGTGAGACATATAAAGCGCAACCATTCCCACCTTTCATGCAAGAAATTATTAAAGCAAATGGGCTTATTAATAAAATTAAAGCCAATCAATAAAAAGTAATTTATGAGGGGAGATAAGGAAAATGGATTATAGAATCGTTACATTACCTGGTGATGGTATCGGACCTGATATTGTAAAAGAAGCTGTTAAAGTATTAAAACAAGTAGGTAAGGTTTATGGACATAACTTTACTTTTGATGAACAACTTATAGGTGGTAGTGCCATTGATCAGGCTGGCACATCACTTCCACAAGCAACAGTTGACGCATGTCAAAATGCCGATGCAGTATTACTTGGAGCTGTAGGTGGACCTAAATGGGATAAACTCCCTAATGGAGATCGCCCAGAAAAAGGACTTTTAGGTATTCGTCAGGCACTTAAATTATTTGCTAACCTTCGTCCTGCAGTACTTTTTTCACAACTTAAAGACGCAAGTCCAATTAAAGAAGAAATTATTGGAGATAGCCTTGATATCCTTATTGTAAGAGAGCTTACAGGTGGAATCTACTTCGGTGAAAGACAAAAAGTAGTATGCGAAGAAGACGATAGCAAAACATTTGCTTCTGACCTTGAAAAATATTCAGTAGCAGAAATTGAAAGAATCACAAGAGTTGGTTTTGATGCTGCTATGAAACGTAATAAAAAAGTTTGCGTTGTAGATAAAGCTAACGTACTTGAGTCTTCTAGACTTTGGAGAGAAGTAGTTGCAAGAGTTGCAGCAGATTATCCAGAAGTCACATATTCTCATATGTATGTAGATAATGCAGCAATGCAACTTGTTGTAAATCCAAAACAATTTGATGTAATTATCACATCTAATATCTTTGGAGATATCCTTTCTGATGAAGCAAGTATCATTACAGGTTCAATTGGTATGCTTGCCTCAGCTTCACTTAGAGAAGGTAGCTTTGGACTTTATGAACCAAGTCATGGTAGTGCACCAGATATCGCAGGCCAAAATAAAGCGAACCCACTTGCTACAATTCTTTCAGCAGCTATGCTTCTTCGTTATTCATTCAGTCTTGAAAAAGAAGCAAAAGCTATTGAAAATGCTGTATCAGCAGTACTTGATGCAGGCTACAGAACAGGTGATATTATGAGTGATGGTATGAAGCTTGTTGGGACTGTAGAAATGGGTAACTTAGTTGTAGAAGCTATTAAATAGTAGTTTATCTTTAACTAGATGAGGGATAGAGATGGAATATCGAGAAGTAACTATTGGAGATGCTAAGGCAGTTTTAAGATATAAAGAGCAAATTTTCGATGAAAGTGAATTTTTATCTAAAACAAGTAATGATTATGATGCCAGTATAGATGATGAGGCTGCTGGCATTATAAAAGCCCTACATGCCACCAATACATTGACATGGCTTGCTGTAGAAAATGATGAGATTGTTGGTTTGTTAAATATTAGACCCTATGAAGCTAGTCGTCATAAAGATAATGCCACACTAGGGATTACAGTTAAAAAGGCTTATTGGTCAAAAGGAATAGGCAGAAGACTTATGAATAAAGCCATAGAGTTCTTTGATGAATCGTCTCTGCACCGATTAGAGATTATGGTTGTAAAGGATAATGAAAGAGCTGTGCATTTATATAGAAGTCTTGGCTTTGAAGAAGAAGGTACTTTAAAAGAGTTCCATAGAATTGATGATAAGTATTATGATGTGCTTGTCATGGCAATTGTAAAAAATGATAAGTGGAAAGTAAGATATAATCTATAAAGAAATGAGGAGTAACCATGAATAGTGATCGTGTAAAAGTTGGACCAGGTAGAACACCACATCGCTCTTTATTTAAAGCAATGGGGTATATTGATGAAGAAATCGAAAAACCATTAGTTGCCGTTGTAACAGCTAAAAGTGAAATCGTACCAGGACATTCACATCTTGATAAAATTTCAGAAGCTGTAAAAACAGGTATTCGCCTTGCAGGTGGTACACCTATTGAAATTCCTGCTATTGGTGTATGTGATGGTATTGCTATGGGACACCAAGGCATGAAATATTCTCTTGTAACAAGAGAACTTATTGCAGACTCTATCGAATGTATGGCAACAGCACATGCTTTCGATGCTATGGTACTTGTACCAAACTGTGACAAAATCGTACCAGGTATGTTAATTGGTGCTGCAAGAATGAACCTTCCAACAGTACTTGTAAGTGGGGGCCCAATGCTTGCTGGTAATGTAAATGGTAGAAAGTCTAACCTTTCAGTAACATTTGAAGCAGTAGGTGCTTACACAGCAGGTAAAATTACAGAAGAAGAACTTAAAGAATTTGAAGATCATGCATGTCCAGGGTGTGGTTCTTGCTCAGGTATGTATACAGCTAACAGTATGAACTGTATGTGTGAAGTACTTGGTATCGCACTTCCAGGAAACGGTGCAATCCCAGCAGTATATGCAGATAGAATTCGTCTTGCAAAATACGCAGGTATGGCCGTTATGAATATGCTTGAAAAGGATATTAAAATTTGTGACATCTTAAATGATAAAGCATTCCACAATGCTTTGACAGTAGATATGGCACTTGGATGTAGTACAAATACAATGCTTCACCTTCCAGCTATTGCCCATGAAGCAGGGGTGGCACTTAACTTAGATATGGCTAATGAAATTTCAGCACATACACCAAATCTTTGTCATCTTGCACCAGCTGGGCCAACACATATGGAAGACCTTCACTTTGCAGGTGGTGTACCAGCAGTTATGAAAGAACTTACTAAGAAAAATCTCTTAGATACAACTCTTATGACTGTAACAGGTAAAACAATTGCTGAGAACCTTGAAAAAGTAGTGAACAAAAATCCTGAAATTATCCGTCCTATTGAAAATCCATATAGTGAAACAGGTGGCATCGCAGTACTTCGTGGTAATCTTGCAAAAGATACATGCGTTGTTAAACGTTCAGCTGTAGCACCAGAAATGCTTGTAAACCGTGGCAAAGCAAAAGTGTTCAATAGTGAAGAAGAAGCAACAGCAGCTATTTTAGGTGGTAAAATCGAAAAAGGTGATATTGTTGTTATTCGTTATGAAGGACCTAAAGGTGGTCCAGGTATGAGAGAAATGCTTGAACCAACATCTTGTATTGCAGGTATGGGACTTGATAAAGATGTAGCACTTATCACAGATGGACGTTTCTCAGGGGCAACAAGAGGAGCTTGTATTGGACACGTTTCACCAGAAGCTGCTGAAGGCGGACTTATTGCATTTGTAGAAGATGGTGACATCATTAGTATTGATATGAATGCATGTACAATTGAGCTTGAAGTTGATGAAGAAACAATCGCTAAAAGACGTGCAGCTTGGATGAAACCAGAGCCTAAAGTAAAAACAGGTTACTTGGCACGTTATGCAAAACTTGTAACATCAGCTAACACTGGAGCTATTTTTAAAGCATAAAGAAGTAGGGGGAAATAAAGATGAAGATAAATGGATCTCAGATACTTATTGAATGTTTAGTAGAACAAGGTGTGGATACTGTTTTTGGGTATCCAGGTGGGCAAGCATTAAATATTTATGATGCACTCTATAAAAATAGTGATCGTATTAAACATATTTTAACTTCTCATGAACAAGGTGCTTCTCATGCCGCTGATGGTTATGCAAGAGCAACTGGTAAAGTTGGAGTATGTATTGCAACATCAGGCCCAGGGGCAACAAATTTAGTAACTGGTATTGCAACAGCTTATATGGATTCTATCCCAATGGTAGCTATCACAGGCCAAGTACCTAATGCGCTTATAGGAAAAGATAGTTTCCAAGAAGTTGATATTACAGGTATTACAATGTGTATTACAAAACACAATTTCATTGTAAAAGACATAAAAGATTTAGCAAGCACAATCAGAGAAGCATTCTACATTGCTAAATCAGGTAGACCAGGTCCAGTTCTTGTGGATATTCCAAAAGATGTAACAGCAGCAGTTTATGAATATGAACATGAAATGCCAGCTAGTGTACAACGTCAAATAGATACAATTTCACAAGCAGATATCCAAAGTGTGGCTGAACTCATTAAGGCAGCTGAAAAACCATTTATCTATGCTGGTGGTGGTATTATAAGCAGTGATGCAAGTAAAGAATTACTTGCTTTTGCAGAAAAAATCAGTGCCCCAGTTACTACTTCTTTAATGGGACTTGGTGCATTCCCAGAAACACATAAACTTGCAACAGGTATGGTAGGAATGCATGGTAGCAAAGCTTCTAACTTAGGTGTTACAAACTGTGATTTACTCATTGGTTTAGGTGCTAGATTTAGTGATCGTGTTATCAGTGATGTTAGTAAATTTGCACCACATGCTAAGATTGTGCATATTGATGTAGACCCAGCTGAAATCGGTAAAAATGTAAGAACAGATGCTTCTATCGTAGGGGATGTGAAAGAAATCTTAAATATGATTCTTCCACTTGTACCACGTAAAGAAAATGAGAATTGGCTTGAACAAATCCAAACATGGAAAGATGAGTTCCCATATAATTATCAAGATGGTGATAATTTAAGACCACAATTTATTATGAATAATATTTATGACCAAACAAATGGTAAAGCTATTATTACAACAGAAGTTGGTCAACATCAAATGTGGGCAGCACAATTCTTCAAATATACAATGCCACGTACTTTCATTAGCTCAGGCGGTCTTGGTACAATGGGATATGGTACAGGGGCAAGTATAGGGGCTCAAATTGGTAGACCAGATGTACCTGTTGTGCATATTGCAGGAGATGGTTCATTCCGTATGAACTGTAATGAACTGTCAACTATTGCACATTATGATGTACCAGTCATTATCATTGTTATGAATAATACAACTTTAGGTATGGTAAGACAATGGCAAACAGCTTTTTATGAAAAACGTTATTCACAAACAACACTTGATCGTGGACCAGACTTTACACTTTTAGCAGAAGCATTTGGGGTAAAAGGTTACACAATACATACACAAGAAGAATTTGCAAATGCTTTTGAGGAAGCACTTAAATCGCATAAACCAGCAGTATTAAATTGCTTTATCGATATAGATGAAAAAGTATTACCAATGGTTGCACCAGGTGCTGCAATTGATAATTTAATTTTAGACTAATAAAGTAAAAACATAGCAATTATTATGTAAATGATAATAATTGCTATATTTTTTTGCTTAAAAAGTATGTTTTGAGGGTTATAAAATATAAAAAAGTTGAAATAAAATGGGAAAAATAGTATACTATGTAAGTAAATATTAAAAATAGAGGGGAATTATAATGGAGTTAGTAGAAATGCAGCAATTTGATTTAAAACGAGTTAATTTGTTTAATGTACGTATAGTATGGATTAGTTGTATTGTATTATTTGGACAACATTTATTAGGAGGGGGGAATATTTTCTTTTATATTCTAATTTTCATACTACCAGCTTTAGATAGCATCCTTTGTAGGATAGATAAAATTAGTAATGAAGCAAAGGGGATAATAATACCTTTATTATCGTGTATTATGTCATTAATAATAAACTATATACAAGGTGGAGTAATAGAAATTATAATAGTATTATTAGCAACAGCAGGTATGTCAGCTATGTATTTTAATCCTAAGGGGCATATAATTTTTAGTATACTTTTAAATATTTTAATTATAGGATGTGGGTTGATTATACCAATACCTATAATGGGGCCTACAACGACACAACTAGGTTTCCTACCAGCATTATTACGATTAAATCTAGGACTTATGATATTATATGTAATTACCAAATGGGGAAGAGAGCATATGGAGTATAGTAAGACTATGGTTATGGAAACTCGAGGTTTATTAGAAAAGTTACAATGTACAATGGATGGCATTACAAGCTATACAGAAATTCTAAATGATAATTTACATGAAGTAAATGACAAAATGAATGATACAGCCCTAGCAAATGAGAATGTAACAGTAGCGATGAGTCAAACAACACAGGGAATGAAAGTGCAAGAAGAGCGCGTTATGAGAGTTGTTAATTTAGTAGGCAATACTAAAAATACAGTAGATCAAACAAAAGAAGTTTCAGAGCTTCTAGATAATATTACAAAACAAGTGAATGAAGAAATTGAACAGAATTTAGTGACAATTAATGAGATGAGTAATCAAATGCTTACTATTAATGGTGCTATTGAAGCAGCTGTTGAAACTGTTGGGGAATTAGAAAGTAATATGGATAAAATCACAGAGTTTTTAGAAAGTATTACAGATATAGCAGGTCAAACAAATTTATTAGCACTTAATGCATCTATTGAAGCAGCACGTGCAGGAGAAACAGGTAAAGGTTTTACTGTTGTAGCAGAAGAAGTTAAGAAATTAGCAGAAGAAAGTGAAGAAATTTCGAAGGATATCAAATATATTATTGAAACAATTAAAAGTAAGACAATCGAAACAAAAGAAAAAGTTAAAATAGGTAGTGCTGCAGTAGAAAAAGGCCAGCATTCAGTTCAAAATGTAAATAATACTTTTAAACATTTAACGGAATCTATGGATATTTTAAGTGCGCAAATTACAACAGAAGTTAAAGATATTACAATTATTTTAGGATTATTAGAAGAAATGCAAGGAGAAGCAGAAGAATTAACAGCTATTACAGAGGAGCATAGTCAAGGGGCTGAAGCAGTTAATCAAGCTGTACATATACAAAATAATCATATTAATGAAATTAATATGAAGTTACATGAAATCAAAGATGTAAGCGAACAATTAAGAAAAATGACAGTATAGATTTAATAAGTGGCTATTAATGTGAGAGAAATGTCTATCATGTTAATAGCCACTTTGTCTTAAAATATATGTTAATGAATATAATGTAATATGGAAATATAAAATGTTAAAGTTGTATTAGGAAGGTAGGTGGTGGCATGAAAAATGAATTAAAGTATTTTGAAGGCTGTCTTTTAGGGGGAGCTATAGGTGATGCATTAGGGGCACCTGTAGAGTTTAGACGTTATGAACAAATTATAGAGGAGTATGGAGAAGAAGGGGTTACAGAACTTATAGCAGCACCAGGAGGGAAAGAGGCACTTATTACAGATGATACACAAATGACAATGTTTACTGTAGAAGGGATTCTAAGAAGTATTACAAGGGCTAAAAGAAAAGGTATTGCTTGGGATAAAAGTGATATTACACATACGATGTTTAGAGCTTATTTAAGATGGCTATATACCCAAGGCCTAAATACACCACATTGGGCAGAAAAAGATTACGATGGTTATCTAGTTAGACTCAAAAAGTTACATGCCTATAGAGAAGCAGGGATTACAAGTATTACAGCACTGGGGAAAGGGATTAAGGGTAGCGTAGCTCATCCAATTAATGATAGTAAAGGGTGTGGTGGCTTAATGCGCATTGCACCTATTGGGTTAGTTAAACTTAATGAAGATGTTTTTGAGATAGGGTGTGAAGTAGCGGCAATTACCCATGGAGGGCCTTGTGCCTATTTGCCAGCTGGCACATTAGCCATGATTATTAATGAGCTTTTAAAAGGGGTAGAAATAACTTATGCCATAGAAAATGCTGTACAGCGTCTAAGACTAGAACCTGAAAGTAAAGAATGTGTAGACGTTATAGAGAAAGCTTTGGTTTTAATAGAAGAAGATGAGATTACAAGGGAGAAAATAGAAAGTTTAGGTGAAGGAATTTTTGCCCATGAAGCTTTGGCTATGGCCTTATATATTGCAGGAAGTACGATAAGGCATACTAAGGGGGATAGGAAAGATATAAAGGTGGCCCTTTGTAAAGCAGTTAATCATAGTGGTGGCAGTGACATTGTAGGGGCTATTACAGGACAATTGTTAGGGGCATATTATGGCATAGAAAAAATGGAAAATTTATTTGAAGTACCTGTGGAATTAGAAAAGGAAATTAGAGATTTAGCAAGAGATCTATATACATTATATGAAGATACACCAGGCTGGCTTAAAAAATATCCAGCTTGGTAGAAAGATAAAACCCTGCTAGTGGAAATTGAGATTTCGCCAGCAGGGTTTTG
>CALGWE010000495.1:0-8249 GCA_937935915.1 uncultured Clostridia bacterium | reverse complement strand
ACATATTCTCTAGATTTAAATGCATTAGTAGGTGTGTCGATGGCTTTTGGATTAAAAGAAGAAATAGAAGATGAATTTATTAGAAACCCTCCTTTAGCATTAGAGGGTTTAAGAAGAGGGGCAAATAAATTTGTTTTATTTTGTGAAGGGGGACAAACGAAAGTACCTCATAATATGAATAGTATATATTCCTTATTAGAAGGAAGTATTTATAATGTTACATTACCAGAATTATATGCCTTTCACCCTAAAATATGGGTCTTGAAGTATGTTAATAAAATAAGTAAAGGCGCTGTCTATCGTTTAATTGTTTTAAGTCGCAACCTTACCTTTGATAGAAGTTGGGATTTGGCTGTAGCTTTAGATGGAGAATTAAGTCAGGCGAAAAAAAGAAAAAATATACCGCTTATAAAATTCCTAAATACTCTATTAGAATTTATACCGGATGAGCAGGCAGAAAAGAAAGAACAGATGCAGCAACTTATAGAAGAAGTAAGTTATGTGGCCTTTGATCCTAGAAGAGGAGAATTTACAGACTTTGCATTTTGCCCACTAGGAATAGGTGTAAAGAATGAGTTTGAAAAGGAGATATTTGAGCCATATGATGAGTTACTTATTGTTTCACCTTTTTTGGGGAAGAGAAAATTAGATAGGTTTAATGATTGTGGTAAATCAGGAGCTAAGAAAACACTCATTACAAGGCGTAAAGAGATTGAGAAACTTACCCCTAATTTAATAAGAGATTTTAAGACATATGTTTTAAGTGAAACAGTAATAGATGGAGAAGAAATGTTAAGTGAAGATGGTAATGAAGATACAGTTCAAAAACAGGATATTCATGCCAAGATGTATGTAGTTAAGAAGGACGGGAAACATACTTTTTACATAGGTTCAGCTAATTGTTCTAATAATGCTTTTAATGGTAATATGGAGTTCATGTTAAAACTAGAGTATCAAAAGAGGGGATTTTCTATTGATAAACTGCTAGGAGATTTATTTGGTGATAAAGAAGAAAAGAATCCATTCGAAATTGTAACACAAGTGCCAAACCAAGTAGAAGGTGAAGAGAATATTGAGGAAAAATTACAGAGGGCTATTAAAAAATTATGTTCAGAAGTAAATGGGGCATATGTGGTTAAAAAAGGAACAGAGTATATTTTACATATTTTATTTAATACAGTGCCTGAGGGCGTTGAACTGACAATTTCACCATTACAAAGTACTAAGGAGCAATTAGTTTGTGAAGAAACGATTATTAAAGGACTTAGTTTAAGAGAGTTAGGAGCCCTTTATAAAGTTAAAGCAAGGCAAGGAGAAGCTGAGATACAACGTATTATAAAAATAGAGACAAGTAATATTCCTAAAGAAAGAGATAATGAGATTTTCAAGGACGTTATACAGGATAAGGAAAAGTTCTTTAGATATATCTCAATATTACTTTCAGATGATTTTTTAGCCACGATTGTAGAGGAAATATTACAAAGACAGGAATTAGGTAAGGGTAAGTGGCAAAGTTATGAAAGTGAAATACCTGTTTTATATGAAAAAATGTTAAATGTTATGGTACATAATCCTCAGAGTTTAAGCGATATAGGGGAAATTATGAAGATGCTACAAGGCAATGATATTGTACCTGATGATTTTACTAAGCTTTATGAAACCTTTAAGGCAGCGGAAAAGAAGGTGAAGAGATGCAAATAGATTTTACACAAAGAGAAGCACAAATACTAAAGAGTTTGAAAGATTTTCAAGTAGCAACAGTTGAGCGAGTTGAGGAACTTTTTAATAACAAGCACTATACAAGAGTACTTGTCGCAGATGAAGTAGGACTAGGGAAAACCTTGATTGCCAAAGGTGTTTTAGTGAAGTTAGTAAACCATAAAAAAATGCATTCAGATGATACATTATTTAAAGCTGTATACATCTGTTCTAATCAAAATATTGCAGGTCAAAATTTAAGGAAGCTTAAATTAGATGAAAGTATGGAGGTAGAGAACATTTCAGAGACACGTCTTTCTATGCAACATTTAAAAGTATTTGAGGATCAGTATGATGAAGAGCTAAAGAAGCAATATGTACAGCTCACACCACTTACACCCCAAACTTCTTTTCAACTAACAAATGGGAGTGGGACAGATAAAGAGCGTGCTTTAATTTATGCGATTTTAAAACGTTATAAGTCTTTAAGAAATTATAGTGAGGAGCTAGAAGAGTTTTTAAGAAATGGCGCTACTAGAGGATGGAACGGTTGGGTCAGAGAAGAGTATGAACGTAGAGTTGTAGCATGTAATAAGATTAGTAAAAAAGAATATCTTAGGGTCATGCTAGAAAAGGTAGAAACTTACTTTGAAAATAATCCAGATTTACTAAATGCATTACGTAATGAATGTAAGAAGATTAGAAAGTGCCAGGAAAGCAGCTCTAGGGAACGCAATCAAATTATTCGGAAGTTACGCCAAATGATGGCACAGATAAGTGTAGAATTAATGACACCAGATTTAGTGATTATGGATGAATTTCAACGTTTTCCTGAGTTATTAGATACAAAACAAGAAGGTGAAATGGCCATACTTGTAAAGAGATTTTTAAGTAATGCTGCTCATGCTGATAAAGTAAAAGTAATGTTATTATCAGCAACCCCTTATAAGTTGTACTCTACATTAGAAGAAATTAATAGAGATAGTGAAAGTAGTCATTATGAAGAGTTTATTCGCGTTATGAACTTCTTGTTTGAAGAAAATACAGCAGAATTTAAGAAGTTTAAAACCATATGGGAGGATTATTCCTTTTCACTTTCACAAATTACAACAGATAATATTGCTATGATTTATAGTCAAAAGAAGAAGGCGGAGGAGCAACTTTATAAAGGGATTTGTAGAACAGAGCGGATGTTAATTAAAGGTGCAGATACGCTTATAGAGACAAATCGAGAAACATTAGAAGTGACTACAGAAGATATATTAACTTATAGTGATGCAAGTTTATTTCTAGAAGAAATAGGCCTAAATGAAAAAGTACCTGTAGAATATGTGAAATCAGCACCGTATATAATGTCTTTTATGGAGCAGTATAAAGTTAAGAAAAATATTGAGCAATATTTCAAAGATAATAAGGATCATAAAGTGAATATTAAGCGAGCAAACTTACCACGGCTATGGCTAGACAAAAAAACGATAGCAAATTATGAGGAAGTTAAAGAAAATAATGCACGTTTTACGAAGTTAAAGCAGATAGCATTTGCACAAAATGCAGCGCAATTATTATGGGTACCACCAGCTAAGCCTTATTATCAATTTGCAGGATGTTATAAAGGATGTGAGAACTTCTCTAAGCTACTGGTATTTTCTAAGTGGGAAATGGTGCCTAGAGCTATTGCTGCCCTTCTTTCTTATGAGGCAGAACGCTTAACCATAGGTGAACTCATTAAAATAGCAGCTAAAAAAGATGAGCAAACTAAAAAATTAAGAAATGGTGTGATCACTACTATAAAAGAGAAAAAGGCTAGAGAATACTTTGCTAAGAAGCGTTATCCTTATGCAACTTTAAAATACAGAACAGAAAAAGAAAATGAAGTGAGTATGACAGCCTTTACTTTATTATATCCTTCAGTAACTTTAGCAAGACTTTTTAATCCCATAGGAGTAGTAAATAGAAACCTTTCATTAGAAACTTTAAAAGAAGAACTTAAGCAAAAGATTGAAGTTTTACTACAGGAAATTCAATGTATCCCTAGAGTAACAACAGATGAAGTATCTAAAAAGAATATAAAGGGAGATGAAAGATGGTATTATATGGCCCCCTTACTTTTAGATGCTAAAGAAAAAGCAATTCGTGAATGGTTTGAGTATCCAGACGGCAAAGAAATAGATGATTTAAGTAGAGATGATCAAGAAGATAATCTAGAGGAAGCAGAAAAAGCTGAACGAAGGGCAGAAAAAAGTGCCTATAATAAATATTTTAGACAGTTAAAAGAGGCTATAACCTATAAAGATAATATGACATTAGGTCAAGTGCCAAATGATTTAGTTGATGTACTTATTTATATGATATTAGGATCACCAGCAATTTGTAGTTTACGAATGCTAGGTATAGATACGGGGGATGCAGTACCTTGTGCTGTAAGGCTAGCAAAAGCATTAGTAAATCGTTTTAATACACCAGAAGCTACGGCAATTATCAAATTAGCCTACAGAAGACAAAAAAGAGAAAGACCTTGGGAAGCTGTTTTAAAATATGGCATGGATGGTAATATGCAGGCGATGCTAGATGAGTACGCCTATTTGTTAAAAGAAGCAGAAGGTATAACGACAACACTTACAGCTAATCAAAATAAAAAGCTTATAGATCATATTATTGAAGCATTAAAGACTAATACGGCAAGCTATCAGGTAGATACATATAAAAACTTTAAAGCTAGAACAGTAGATAATAGTAAAGCGGAAAAAATGAAAATGCGTTCTCACTTTGCAGTGGGATTTTATGATACTTCTACTCAAGATAAAACAGTGCAACGTAAAGAAAGTTTAAGGTTAAGTTTTAATTCGCCTTTTAGACCATTTATACTAGCTACTACATCGATAGGTCAAGAGGGATTAGACTTCCATAATTATTGTAGAAAAATCATGCATTGGAACTTACCAAGCAATCCAATAGATATTGAACAAAGAGAAGGCCGCATCAATCGTTATAAATGTTTAGCAATCCGTCAAAACATTGCACAGCAATATAGTAATATAGTATTTCATAATAATATATGGGATGAAATGTTTCAGGCTGCTGCTAAAGATAAAAAAGAAGGAGACTGCGAATTAGTACCTTATTGGTGTACACCACAAGCACATCAAATTCAAATTGAACGTATTGTACCAATGTATCCTTATAGTAAAGACTGTGCTAAATATGAAAGACTTATAAAAATCCTTTCCTTGTATCGTATTAGTTTAGGACAAGCAAGACAGGAAGAGCTATTAGAATACTTATTTAGTACAGATATAGAGCAAGAAAAATTAGAAGAATTATTTATGAATTTGAGTCCTTTTTATAAAAAAGAATAGGGACTCTCATTTTTAATAACATATATAAGGGTGTAGAGACAACACCAATACCAAGATAGCAATGCTAGAAGGCTTTACTCATAAACCCGCGGCACGAGATCTAACACATTTTAGGTGAGCACTATCAGAACCAACGGCAGCGACGATGCCAGACAGCTCAGCTTAGTACGGTTACAGTGAAAATTTCTACACCAACCAAAAACAAATTGCTTTAAAACAGATGGCCTTAATTACTTGGCAGGATCCAAACTTTAGCAAAGCTTATAAGCAGTTTGCTAGAGTATAACATGTTAGCAAGTAAAAGAGGTTAGCCTCCCCCTTCATCTGATCCTTGTAAAATAGATATTGCGAAGTAACCTTACCAATACTTAAGAAACTATAAAGCATCGGGAGGCTATTTATAGTGGCATTATGCTTAGAAGAAGCCCATATTTGGCTGCGACTATTTTTAAGAAAAGTAAGGTGACTAAGTGATAAATAGAGACAAGGGCAGGGGAGGCAAACAAAAACTAACAGAGGGGCTGTTACACTAAAGGAAATTAGTGTGCAGCCTCTTTTTTCTATTTAAAATGAAATAATCAGGCTTCGAAGAACCTGGCTATTGGTGTAAAATACGAATATAACCTATATAGTATTATGTAAATGAGATTATTCATAATAAATATTTGAATTAAGTAATTTAGACTACAGTGTAATCAAGCGTAAAAAGGATAGGTTAAATATGCTTGATGAAGAGGTACAACAAGAATAGGGAGAAATAAGATGGCACAAGATAAATGGAATAAATCCCAACGTATGCTGACTATTTTAAATATCCTTACATCAGGGAAAAAGGTTTCAAAAATAGAATTAGCAAATAGATTTAAAGTAGATGAACGCTCAATTCAACGTGATATATCAGATTTAAATCGATATTTAGCAGAATCAGAAGATGTGATTCAAAGGGAAATTACATATAATGTACAGCAAAAAGTTTATGAAATCAGTGGAGGTGTAGAAGAGCCTTTAACAGATGGTGAACTCTTTGCTTTGGTGAAAATTCTTCTAGAGAGTAGAGCACTCGTTAAAGAAGAAATGGATGGCATTATTAAAAAGCTTACGCAATATAGTCAAGAACAAAATCAGCAGGAAATTAGTGATTTTATTTTAAATGAACAATATCATTATCAGCCATTGCAGCATAAGAGACCGCTAGTTGATATGCTTCTTAACTTTATGGCATATATTAAGCAGCAAAAGAAGATTAAGATTAGTTACATACGCCAGGATCAAAAGGTGGTAGAACGCACCATTATACCACTTAATATCATGTTTTCAGAGTATTACTTTTATCTAGCAACATATACCCGTGAAGATGCTACTATGCCAATTATGTATCGACTGGACCGTATTTTAAACTATGAAGCATTAGAAGAAACGTTCCGCATTAACTATGCAACACGTTTTGAAGAGGGCGAATTTAGAAAGCGTATTCAGTTTATGTATCCAGGGAATTTGATGCGTATTAAACTGAAATTCTGGGGGGCTTCATTGGAGGCACTTCTGGATAGGCTACCAACAGCTAGGGTGATTGAACAAGATGAAACGTCAACTACTGTTCAAGTAGAAGTCTATGGACCAGGTATAAAAATGTGGATTCTCAGCCAGGCTGATAGAATAGAAGTTTTAGAACCAGTTAGTTTAAGAGAAGAAATGAAAAATACAATCTTAAATATGGCTAAAATCTATGGAGACTAAAAATAAAAAATAAAAATCATAAAAAAAGAAAACACCTAGACAATTTTTGTCTAGGTGTTTTCTTATAATAAGCCTGTACTTAAGAGCGGTTGCAGAGCGCAACACATACTAGAGACAAGTAACGGAGGACTAAACATGAAATTAGCAGAAGCATTAATCTTAAAAGAAGACTATAAGGAGAAAATTGAAGAATTAAAATATCGTCTCAATGATCAAGTGTTAGTGAGAGAAGGCGATAATACAGAATTAGGCACAATAGAATTACTAGATCGTATCGAAGAAGTCATGTCTAAATTACATCACTTAGAACGTCGCATTCACGAAGCATGTGTAAATGTAGCAATCGATGATGAACACACATTAAATGATATGGTTCAAGAACGTAATTACAAAAGAAAACAATATAGATTCTTATACCAACTCTTAATGAACATAAGCATTAGAAATCCAAAATTCACAAGACCAGAACTTAGATTTGTACCAACTATATCAGTAAAAGAACTTGAAGAAAAAGTAGATGCAGCTAAGAAAGAACTTAATGAGTTAGAAGGGTTCTTACAACGCATTAATTGGGAAGTTGAAGTATAGAAATAGATTAGGGGAGAGTGCACAAAGGAGTTGTTTATAGAACAGCTCCTATTATTGCATAACTTTTAGATTATATATAAAGATATATTCTTATATATAATTAATTGTGATAAAATTAAATGAAATAATCTTTTTGAAAAATTGAGTTGAGTTAGGGAGGGAGAATGAGGAACGGTAATAGCATAGGGCAATATACTGGAAAAAATACAAGAGCTAATAAAGATGTACAAGACTGTAAACCACTAAGTTTTATTAGAAAGTATAAGAAAGAAAAAGAAATTAAAGAATCAATAAACTTAGGAAAGTTTTTATTAGAACAGTACGACAATGTAAGATTTAATATGATTAATTATAAAAGTAATGTGTTAGATGAGATAATTGGAAAAGAAGTATCTACAGTGGAAAGGGTAACTTTTAATGCAATTAATCGGTATGCAAGAATATTACAAGAGTCTATGGAAAAAGAAAAACTTTTATCAAGTATGGGGTCTGAGGAGAGAGGCATTCAATTTAATGAAGTTAATCAACAGGCAAAAATATTACAAAGAACTATAGAAAGAGAAAAACTTTTAACAAGTGATGAAGCTGAGAATAACATTGTTGAATTTAATAAGATTAATTATAGAGATGCAATACTCAATGAATGTATAGGATGTCAGCTTGGTGAGTATGAAAGTAAACAATTTAATAGAGTTAATACAGCAAGTATGCAAATGAATGCAATTATAAATAATGTTTTAATAGGAGAAAGAAATGAGTAAGGACGCAGCAAACAGTATTCGAGAATACTTTAAAAATCAAAAAGCAAGTACCCATGCTATTTTAGGACATCCACTTCAACAGTGCAGTAAGGGGGCTAAATTAGCTTAT
>CALGWE010000494.1:0-1457 GCA_937935915.1 uncultured Clostridia bacterium | reverse complement strand
ATGTAATAAATAAGCTGCAATAAATGTATCAAAAGCCACCTTGGCAACACCAATGCCTGCTTCAATTAAGCCATGGCGTAAATTTTTGCTATCATGGATATTCTTACTATAACTACTACTTTCAAAGAATTCAATGAGATTTGCTTTCGCATCTACATCTGTTAAATCCCATTCTAAATAATAAGCTTTTTCAGCCACATAAAGTCCCATGCCTATGATATTCTCTTCAATAAAATAACTCATGCTGACATTATCTTCTTTATGTGCATCTAAAAAAGCCTTAAAATTCTCTAGTGTTAACTTAGTAATTTCAAGTGGCGTTTCTGTAGCTTCAGCATTTTTACGTCCTAGACGTGTTAAAAGTGTTTTAAGATCTAACTCTTTAAGCATTTGATAAGCTTCTTCTTCAAGAGTAAGCTCATAGTTAAAGTCTTCCCATGTGTACTCAAGTGGTACATCACAAACAATAGTTGCAAGCATTTTGCTATCACGGGCATCTTGTGCATAAGTTGTTAAGTTTTCTTTTAATTTCTTTTGTTTAATCTCTTCGATATGATCTAATAAATTCTCAATGCTGCCATATTCTTTAATAAGTTTCACAGCAGTTTTCTCACCAATGCCTGGCACCCCTTTGATATTATCAGAAGCGTCACCCATAAGCCCTTTGACATCAATAAATTGTGTTGGTGTCACTTCATAAGCAGCCTCTACATCTTTTGCAAAGAAACTCCCTATTTCTGTTCCCGTCTTTTTAGTACGTGGAATCTTAATTTCAATTTGGTCTGAGGTAATTTGGAATAAATCACGGTCACCTGATACAACAGTAACTTGCATCCCTTCTCTTTCACCAGCTTTAGCTAAAGTGCCAAGCACATCATCTGCTTCATATCCCTCTTTTGTAATAATATGAATTTGCATAGCTGTTAATAATTGCTTTAAAAGAGGTATTTGACTACGTAATTCTTGAGGCATCCCTTTTCGTGTTCCCTTATATTCACTAGAAAACTTATGACGAAAAGTAGGCACACTTAAATCAAAGGCAATCCCTACATAATCTGGTTTCTCTTTCTCAATTAAAGAAAGCATAATGTTCATAAAGCCATAAATTGCATTGGTATAAACGCCTTCTTTATTGGTTAAGAGAGGCACACCATAAAATGCACGATTGGCAATGCTATGCCCATCAAATAATAATAATTTTTTACTCATAGTTCACCTCTTACACTTTTTATCTTTATTATACCATATTGTGTAAAAAAATTACATTTTTTCAATACGTTCTATAAAATCTAAGGTTTTAAATTCCTTATCTATATAATACCCCACATACGCCATACACACACCATCTAATTCTGCTTGTATATCCGGTGCAAGGTTAAAATGAAAAAGTCGCCCTAGAGGCGCACCTACAATATATTTTATACAGTATAATGTGGAATATTGTATGCTTAAACTAA
>CALGWE010000493.1:0-3620 GCA_937935915.1 uncultured Clostridia bacterium | reverse complement strand
GCCAATATCCGTTGTAACCAAAGAAAATAGAGAAGCTGTGTTACAAGAAATCAAGTGGTTACTTGAAGTATAAATTTATAAAATTATAATAAATAAATGTAAAATAATTGAAAAGCAGAAAGAAGTTGGTTATAATATAAATTATTGACATAAGTAAATAGGTTGATCAATATTAAGGGAGATAATAAGGAGAATAACATGTCAGAACACGTATCATTACTAGAATTATTGGAGACAGCACAGAGGATAGAACTAGTTTGCGATAATATGCATATACATCCAGTGGAGTATTATAGACCACAAGGCTTAGATAAATTATACGCACAAGTGAGTGATAGTACATTTGTAGCGGGAAAATATTCAAAAGTTGTTTTAACAATTTATTCACCATTAGGGCGTTTTGAAAGTCCAGTAAAAATTACAAACGTACCAGGGGTTGTATGTTTATTGCAGGTATCTGAGATCCGATTAGACAAAAAGGAACAAAGAGAAATTATTCGCGTAGAAGCTTTAAAGGAAGTGCAGCTTACAATTAATAAGCGCCTATATAATGCGACACTTAAGAATATTTCACTTGGAGGATGTTGCTTCCAAACAGAAAGTACACTTCTTAATACGAATGGGACATTACATGTAAGAAGTTTAAAAGAAGAACTTATTAATCTAGATTTTAATGTTGTAAAAGAACGCATTGATCAGTCAAAAGATATATGTACATATCATTGTAAATTCCAGCCTTATGGTAGAGTGGAGGAACGTTTATTAGAAAGAGAAATTGTTGATTTACAGCTTCAGCAATTACGCTATGAAAGAAATAAAGTAAAAAACTAAAAATTTAAAATTTAATGACTTTGGTATAAGACTTTACTTTTGTGACTTTATCGTTTATAGTAGTACACAGCTAACAATTAAATAAGAGTAGATAGAGGTTGCGAACTTTAAGAGTATATTTGTAGAGTTAAGCGCGTTGAAGCAAGTAGAAAGGAAATTTCGCCGAAACCTATAGTTAATGCTTTAAGACTATAGCGTTGGGGTTATATAAAATATGTATAACACTGTCACAAACATAGTTTGTGGAGGGCTATCACCGAGAACGGGTTAAATGAGGCACCATGACGAGTGCCTGTAAAGAGTTTAAGAACTAAGTCTTGAGTGATACGCTCAAGACTTTTTTTGTTAGACTCAAAAATAGAATGGAGACAACTTATGGAAGCAATTGATGTAGGGATTTTATCAATTATTCCACCAGTTATAGCGATTGTATTAGCACTTGTTACAAAAGAAGTTATTTCATCGCTTTTGGTAGGGATTTTATCAGGGACATTTATTTATGCTTTTAGTACAGGGGGCGGAATTGTTAAAGCAATAGATGTAACTTTTGCTTTAATGGCAGAGAAATTAGGAGCAAATGCTTCAATTATTTTATTCTTAGGATTTTTAGGTGCCCTTGTAGCCGTTATTACAATGGCAGGTGGTTCAAGAGCCTATGGAGAATGGGCAAGCCAAAAAATCAAATCTAAAAAAGGTGCACAACTTGGTACATCAGCTTTAGGACTTTTAATTTTTATTGATGATTATTTTAATTGTTTAACAATTGGGACTGTTATGAGACCAGTAGCGGACAGATTCAAAATTTCACGTGCGAAACTGGCATACATTATTGATGCAACAGCAGCACCGATTTGTATCATTGCACCAATTTCATCATGGGCAGCATCGGTTATGTCACAAATGAGTGGGTTAGATGTAAATGGTGTACCACTTAATGGAATGGAAACATTTATGGCAACAATTCCATTTAACCTTTACGCGATTTTAACACTGATTATGGTGGTTGTACTCTGTTGTACCAATATTGAATTTGGTCCAATGGCTAAATTTGAAGAGGAAGCTAGAAATGGTACAGCAGAAACGATGGCGATGCAAAGTGAAGAGGATGAACTTTCTAAAATGAAAATTTCATCAAAAGGTCGTGTATATGATTTACTGATTCCAATTACTGCATTAATTATTTTTGCAATACTTGCTATGTTATATGTAGGTGGTTACTTTGAAGGTGGCATGACACTTGCACAAGGCTTTGGAAATACAGATGCAGGCCCAGCTTTAGCTATGGCAGGATTTGGTGCGCTTATTGTAGCTTTCTTACTTTTCGTACCACGTAAAGTTGTTTCTTTCCATGATTTTATGGAAGGAATCAGTGTAGGCGTGAAATCAATGGTAGGTGCATTTATCATTTTAACACTTGCTTGGACAATTAGTGGGGTATGTCGTGACTTACTAAGTACTGGAAACTATGTAGGAAGTTTAGTAAAAGCTTCAAATATGCCACCGGCACTTATTCCAGCTATTATTTTCTTAGTAGCAGGTGGTCTTGCATTTGCAATGGGAACTTCATGGGGAACATTTGGCGTGCTTATTCCTATCGTTGTCATGATTTGTAGTGCGGTTGCGCCACAGCTTGTAACAATTTCTATCGCAGCAACACTTTCAGGAGCTGTATTTGGAGATCACTGTTCACCAATTTCAGATACAACAATTCTTTCTTCAACTGGTGCAGGATGTAAACATATTGATCACGTTTCATCTCAAATTCCATATACACTCGTTGTAGCATTTGCTTGTTTTGTAGGATATATGGTAGCAGGATTTACAACTAATTTATGGCTTACATTAGGTAGTTCAATAGGCGTGCTTGGTGTTATTTTATTTGCGTTTTATAAAAAATCAAAAAAATAATTTCTATATAAAAGAGAAAAAGAGTCAGCTTTTAGCTGACTCTTTTTTTATGGGAGGAGGTTTTAGCATAAATCATTAAAGAGTATGACAAAATACATATAATTGACAAAATAATTTTATACAGAGGATAGTAGTTATGAAAAAAAGTGAAGTAAAAATGCCTCAAAAACTAAAACGTGAATTAGGACTTGGGGCAGCAACAGCTATTGTTGTAGGTAATATGATGGGATCAGGTGTCTTTACATCCCCACAGACTTTAGCACAGGTTGCAAATCCATTTACCAATATAGCGGCATGGGTGATTACAGGAATAGGGTCTATATTATTAGCATTATGTTTTGCTAATTTAGGTACATTATATCCAGAAACAGGTGGACCAGTTGTTTATGTTGAGAAAGCTTATGGCAAATTTATGGGCTTCTTAGTAGCATGGACATTTTGGATTGGTTCTTGGATAGGAAATGCCGCAATTATTACGGCCATTATTCGTTATATTACAGTCTTTATTCCAGAGATTGCAACGAATAATTTAGTATCTTTCTTAGTATCATCAGCGCTTTTATGGACTTTTACACTCATTAATTATAGAGGCGTTAAAGGAGCAGGTTTAGTAGGGATTATTAGTACAGTTTTAAAACTTGCAGTAATTATTGTATTTGTAATTATTGCAATAATTGGATTTAACCCAGCGTATTTAAGCACGTATTCTTCAGAAGCTGTAAGAGGTACAGGAACATTACCAGCAGCTATTGCAGTAACATTATGGTCTTTCATTGGTCTTGAGAGTGCATCCATTTCAGGTGGAGAGATTAAAGACCCTGAGGTGAATATTCGAAAAAGTACATTCTTAGGCACATTATTTGTATCAATTATCTATGTAG
>CALGWE010000492.1:0-3508 GCA_937935915.1 uncultured Clostridia bacterium | reverse complement strand
TTGAACACGCGATCTCTAGACCCCCAGTCTAGCGCCTTACCAACTAGGCCACACCCCGAAAGTGAAGTAGTTGATATTCAAGGAATATCACACTTATTGAGAATAGATAGTAGTGAAATTTTTGGTTTCACACCACTAGACCCGTTCCTAATTATTATAGCAAGTTGTGGTTAAAAGTAAAGTATTTACAAGCTATTTCTGAAAAGTGTGAGAGCGTAGGACCCCTTTATGGATTAGTTATCATACGTATTATTGTTTCCTTAATGCTACTAAGGCATTATTGGTTTCAAAGGGAGTCGATGAAAGTAAGTTAAGAAGTCATGGTGTTTCGGGGTATCATACAGAAGGAAGCGTACTCATTACAAATGAAATGATTAAGTTCAAAAATGGTGGTGTTTTACCAGAATTAGAGAGATATTTAAATGAGGACACTACTGCCTGTGAAAAAAGTCTTAAAGATGTACTTTACAATATACCATTTATACATAGAGCATATTGTTTGACTAATATTGCACAACAAAATGCTGAATTATTCATACCTATTCAAAATCCTATATTTGTAAAGAAGGAAGGAAGCAGAGAGGCATGGTTTCAGTGTGAATTAGAAGAGAAATATAATAATAAGCATACATTTAACAAGTTACCTGACAAGTTTGAGGTTGACAAAGGAAGAAAAGATAAGTGTATTATTAGATACAAAGATAGATTTAAATGGGGGACACATGACAGTAAGGCTTTTAGGATACAACAGTTAACTCGGTATCACAAAAAGGTGAGAAAGAAGTTATATCATATATATAGCCATAATAAATTATGGTATATAAAACGTAAAGGTGTAGATACGGCTATTGATAAATCTACAATGACATTATGCTTTGTGGCTATGCACAGGTTAAGCGAGTTATCTAGGTATCAACCAAGAAGACTACAGTCTCATTTAAATAGTCAAAATAGTTGGTTGATAACGGAGTTTGTTGAAAAGTCATTACAACAATTTGTTGATGAGATTTCTTCTGAAATAACAGGTGATGATTTTAGAGTAACGGGGTTTAGAACATGAGAGAGTAGTATATATAAAAGAGGGCGATTAATACCCTCTTTTATTGTGGCTTATTTAAGCACCTCAATACATCTGTTATTAATAGTGGTAGTATCTAGCAAATTAAGTTTGTCGTAATTCTCCTTCAAACTCTCGATATTGTTCATATTAGCGTATATCTTCACCATGTCCAATGTTGAATGACCTAGTAGTTGTTGGAGTCTGAAAATATCGCCACCTTGGAGGAGGTAATTATGAGCAAAGGTATGTCTAAAGAGGTGGCAAGAGGTTTTGCTCACACCTCTGACCTTGTTGTATTTGTTAATGGCATGAGTGACTTGGTTATTGGCTAATTGCTCACCATATTGGTTCGGAAACAGATAGTCATTATAGAGTTGTAAGTAATCAGTATTTGTTTCTTCATTGATGAGTAAAATCTTCTTTTTAGGCATAAAAAAACCGCTCCTTTATTGAATTAGAACGGTGTCTATTTGTATATAGAGCATTTTAGTTATTCTCAATTAGAGTGTTCATATTCTAGGGACAGCCCCCAGTCTAGCACCTTACCAACTAGGCTTAGGAATTATATGTGAAGAGATTGATGGAAGATTATGGGGTGGAAAATTAATAAGAACTATAAAATTACATATTTAGATAAAAATTCACAATATATGAAGGGAAATATTGTAAAATCTTGAAAAAGATATATAATGTAAATGTGCGAGATTTATCAACAAAGTATACAGCGAATAAGGAGGAATGCTAATATGAAAAGTATAGGAAGTAAATTACTAATACTTATTTTCGGTTTGCAAATGATTGCTTTAATAGGATTAGGTGTGAGCGCTATTGGTATGAGAAAGATGCAAATAGAAAGTAATAAGGTAAATGATGATGGGCTTTTAAGTACAATTGCGATTGATGAATTGACAATAAAAATGAATGACCTACAAAAGCATCTATTTTATCATATAAGTATGAATGATGAAGATTTAACAGAACGTGAAGAAACGATTGCATTTATTGAAGAAACGATTGCATATATTTACGAAAAAATAGGATACTATATGGATACTTTAGGGGCTTTACTTAAAACAGAGGCATATGAAGAGGCATATGAAAATTTATCAACATTATTTCCAGTGCTCTTAGAAAAATGTCAAGAAGCTTTAGAATATAGTAGAAAAAATATGCCAGAAGAAGCTTTAAGGCTAATGACTGAGGAAATTATTCCTACTGGATTCGAAATAGATAAATATATTACTGATTTAATCTATTTAAATGATGATTTTGTAGCAGAAGCAGTTAGCCAGCAAGAAGCGGCTTTTAATAATAGTATGACAACGATTATGATATTAACTATTTTAATGCTCATATTTTTTGGTGCTATTACACTTGTAATCATGAAATCTATTATTTCACCACTAAAAAAAGCAAATAGCCGTTTAAACGAGATTATTTTAAGTATTGTCAATGGACGTGGTGATTTATCAATTAGGATGGATGTTAATACAAACGATGAAATAGGACAACTCTCTAAGAATCTGAATATATTCATTGAAAAACTACAAGTCATTATGTCTAATCTGAATCATAGTTCTATTAGGTTAGGCAAAATTGGAAGTCAAGTGGTAAATAATGTTGATAAAGCCAATGAAAATGTATGTGATATATTAGAAGCTGTAGAGCAATTAGCAGTAGCTATGGAAGAAGCTTCTGCAACAGTAATAGAGGTAAATGATAATACAAATTCTGTAAATAATGAAGTAATATTTATGGCAGATGGTACAGAAGAAATTCTTAATTCTGTAGAAGAGATGAAAGATAGAGCAATGAAACTTGAAATGTCTGCTAGAGAAAATAAAGAGGGAATCAATCAAATAATTGGACCAATTGTAGAAGGTATGAAGCAGGCTATTGAAGATGGAAAAAATGTGAAAAAGATTGAAGAACTTACAGAACAGATATTAAGTATAAGCAGTCAAACTAATTTACTTGCATTAAATGCCTCTATTGAAGCTGCAAGAGCTGGAGAAGCTGGCAAAGGTTTTGCAGTGGTAGCTGATGAAATCAGAGTACTTGCAGATTCAAGTAGAAATGCAGCCAATGATATTCAAAATATTAATGAAATGGTGATTGCAACAGTTGAAAAGCTCATAGATAATTCTAATATAATCTTGCAATACATTAACAACACTGTTTTAACAGACTATGATGGCTTTGTATCAAGTGGAAAACAATATAGTGATGATGCTATAAAAATAAATGAAATCATGTGCGATTACTCAGAAAAAACTGAGACATTAAAAAATATTATTGGTCAAATGACAGAGTCTATGAAAGGCATTTCAAAGGTAGTTGAAGAGAGTGCACTGAGTGTAAACCAAGTAGCAGAAAATATGAAAGGTCTTGTTGATGGAATCAGCAACATTCATGAAGAAATTAAGGAAAATGATGACATAGCTAAGC
>CALGWE010000491.1:0-2126 GCA_937935915.1 uncultured Clostridia bacterium | reverse complement strand
GAAAGTCTATTTTCCATTAAAGAAAAATGCTACCGGATCTTCAATGTTAAAAATTTGCGCCAAAAGCATCATTTCTGGATAAGTAAAATCCATCTTCCCTGTGACCTTACGTGTTAATGTTTGCTTACTAATCCCAAGTCTTGTAGCAATTTCTCCAAAATTTGTATAATACTCTTCCATGAGCTGATTAAATCGTTGTTGCATGACCATTTTCTCCTTTAATCTTTTGGTTTATTTATTTTATAAACCATCTGCTATTACTATAACATATCTTTTAGGTGCAATCGACCTGATACTAGGAACAAAAATTGATATATAAAAAAGCAGCTAAGCTTAATGCTTAACTGCTTTTTATTATGAAAGTTTAATTCTACCACTTTCACCTGCTGCTACATTACCTTTTTCAATGATGATTTGTTCTTCATCTTTAAGGTTTGTAAATACAACTGGTGTACTAAGTGATGGTACTTTATCTTTGATTGCTTCTGTATCAACTGTTAATAATAAATCTCCAGCTTTTACTTTTTGTCCTACTTCTACGTGAGCTGTGAAGCCTTCACCTTTAAGAAGTGTTGTATCAAGACCAAAGTGAATTAAGATTTCGTGTCCTTTTGTTGTTTGCATTGCAACAGCATGTTTTGTTGGGAATACTGTTAAGATTTCACCATCAGCTAATGCAACTACTTTACCTTCTGTTGGCACGATACCGAATCCTCTACCCATCATACCTGATGAGAATACTGGATCTGGAATATCAGCAAGGTCAATAAGTTCACCTGGAATAGGTGCTAAAAGTTCTTCTGCTATAGAAGCTGTCTCTGCTTTAGCTTCTGATTTTGTTTCTTCTTTTGCTGCTGGTGCTTCTGCGTTCGCTGCACCATCTTCAGCAAGTGCTTTTTCTAATTCTTCTGGTTTAATGCGACCTTCTGTAATGTCTAAGATATCATTTTTAATGTTATCTGATTTACCACCGAAGATAACTTGAACGTTGTCACCAACTTCCATTACCCCAGCAGCACCCATTCCTTTAAGTGCATCTTTGTTAACTTTTTTGATGTCTACAAGACCTACACGAAGACGTGTGATACATGCATCAAGGTTTGTAATATTTTCTTTACCACCTAAGTGACCAAGTACTTTGTAAGCAAAAGCAATGTTGTTACTTGTTTTTGTACCATCTGCTGTTACTTCTTCTTCGTCTTCACGACCTGGTGTTTTAAGGTTGAATTTACGAATACAGAAATCAAATACGAAGTAGTAGATTACGAAGAATACTGCACCTACTAAAAGTACGTAAATCCAGTTTGTTTGTACTCCTGCTCCAGCTGGAAGAAGTCCAAATAATGTGAAGTCAATAAGACCTCCTGAGAATGTCATACCAATGAATACATTTAAGATACCCATAAGCATGTATGAAAGCCCTGCAATAATACAGTGTGCGATATAAAGAACTGGTGCTACGAATAAGAATGTAAATTCAAGTGGTTCTGTAATCCCTGTAATAGCTGCTGTTAAAGCTGCTGATAAAAGGAGACTTCCTACTACTTTCTTTTTCTCTGGACGTGCATTTTTGTACATTGCAAGTGCTGCACCACCAAGACCTAACATCATCATTGGGAATTTACCTGCCATGAAAGCAGTTGTTCCACTAACAAGTTCTTTCATTGTTGCTGCATCTGCACCAACGATAGCTGACATATTTGATAATTGTGCAAAGTAAGCTGTGTTTGCACCATCTACAAGCATTGTTGCACCATTTGCTAAATGTACATTAGCTTCTACGAAACCTGTGTACCAGAATGGTGTATAGAATACGTGGTGTAAACCTACTGGAATTAATGCTCTTTCAATAAATCCATATAAGAATACCCCGATTGATCCTGTACCTTGTACGAAGTCTGCAATAACTGCAATACCATTTTGTACAACTGGCCAGATGAATGAGAGAATTACCCCAACGATTAACATTGTGAAAGCTGTTACGATTGGTACGAAACGTGCCCCACCGAAGAAACCGATGATTTGTGGTAATTGAATTTTGTGATACTTATTGTGAAGTGTTGCAGCAATAATCCCTGCAATCATCCCACCAAATACAGAAAGATTTAATGTAAAAATCCCTAATG
>CALGWE010000490.1:0-2888 GCA_937935915.1 uncultured Clostridia bacterium | reverse complement strand
TATTATTCTCCTCATTATTACCAAGTCAATCTATCATATAATTCCTCATACTTCTTAGCAGATGTATGCCATGAGAAGTTAGCTCTCATACCACGATGCATAATGCCGCGCCATGCTTCTTTCTTGTCATAATAAATTCTCTTTGCATAGTTAATGATGCCTAACATTTCATGTGCATTATAGTTAGCAAATGAGAAACCTGTTCCTGTATTTTCTATTTCATTATAGGCTTGTACAGTATCTCTTAAACCACCTGTTTCTCTAACAATAGGCACTGTACCATAGCGTAATGACATGAGTTGTGATAAGCCACAAGGTTCAAACCTAGATGGCATTAAGAATGCATCAGCAGCTGCATAAAGTTTATGCGCTAAATCATCTGAGTAATAGATGTTAGCAGATACGTTTTGAGGTTTAATCCATTGATAATGTTTAAGCATATTTTCATATTGACTTTCCCCTGTACCAAGTACGACAAGTTGTGTATTATAATCACAAATTTCATTCATAACCCTATCTACAAGGTCAAGACCTTTTTGATCTGTAAGTCTTGAAATAATTGCTAACATAAACTTATTCTTATCTACAGGTAAACCTAATTGTTTTTGAAGGGCTAGTTTATTTTGAACCTTAAGTGTATCTACAGTAGTTATATCATAGTTTTTATAAATATGTGGGTCCTTTGCAGGATTGTATTCATCATAATCAATACCATTTAAAATACCACATAATGAATTATTTCTTGCTCTAAGAAGTCCATTTAAACCTTCTCCATAGTAAGGCATTTGAATTTCTCCAGCATATGTATCACTTACTGTTGTAATATAATCTGAATAAACAAGTCCACCTTTTAACATATTAGCATCCTTATTAAACTCTAATTTATCAGGTGTAAATAACTCTGCTGGTAAGCCACTGATTCCTCTTATGGTCTTTAAATCCCAAATTCCTTGGAACTTTAAATTATGAATGGTCATAATTGTTTTAATTCCCCAGAAGAATGGATTACTTGCAAAAATTGTTTTTAAATACACAGGTACTAATGCAGATTGCCAGTCATGACAATGAATAATATCTGGTTTAAAATCAATAACAGGTAAAATAGCAAGTACTGCCTTACAGAAGAATGTAAACTTTTCAATATCAAATCGTGTTGTGCCATAAGGCGCCCAACCACTAAAGTAATATTCGTTATCTACAAAGTAAAAAGTAACTCCTTCATATTCTGTGGTCATAATTCCTACATGTAGTTTCTCTTTTTGCCAGCCAATATCCATATAGAAATGATGTCTATATGTAAAACTATTGCGGTATTCTGCTGGAATACAAGTATAATATGGTATAATAACACGTACATCATATTTTTCTTTATTAAACATTTTAGGAAGTGTTCCCACTACATCAGCTAACCCTCCAGTTTTTACAAAGGGTACACATTCTGAAGCTACAAATAATACTTTTTTCATTTTCTTCCCCCATTTCCTATAAACATTGGTTATTCATATTAATTATTATACTAATTTATTTTATAATTTTCAATTTTTACCACTATGCAAATTAGCAGAATTTTTGTTTTTTATTTCGTTTTAAATTAGTAAATAGTTATATTGGGTAAGAAAAAGGCATATAATATTATTTATTCTTAACATATTTTCCTAAATTCCTGAAATAAAAAAGGTGTAACAACCCACGTTACACCTTTTTATTTATCTATATATTATACAGTTCCATCAACTACGATGTCCCCAGTTTTTACTTTGTTATATACTTCATTTACTACAGTGATTGTTTCTTCACTTAAGTTTGGATTTTCAGCTGGAATCCCTACACCATCATTTGCGATTGAGAATACAAGTGCTTGACCACCTGGGAAGTTGTTATTAACTTGTGCTACAATCATATCATGTGCTGCTTGATCTAAATATTTAATAGCTGATGTTAAGATTACTGATTCTTGTGTATCAACATTATAGATACCATCTGCATATTGGTCTGAATCTACACCGATAACCCATGCTTCTTGACCATTGTTCGCTCTTTGTTTAGCTTCTGTGATTGCACCAATACCTGTACCACCTGCTGCTGCAAAGATTACTTTTACACCACGGTCATACATTTGAGCTGCAATTTGTTGTCCTGCTGCTTTATCATCAAATGTACCTTGATATACAACGTTCTCATCTTTAAGTGAAACATTTGTAGCTAAGTTTGTATTTGCATAGTCAATACCTTGTCTGAATCCTTTTTCAAATCTTTGTACAGCTGGAAGTGCCATACCACCTAAGAATCCAAATTCACCATCTTTAATTTGTACAGCTGCTGCTACACCTGCAATAAAACTTGCTTCTTGCTCAGCAAATGTAATTGATACTGTATTGTCACCAATTTTTGTTGTTCCTTGTCCATCATTTGGTGCACCATCTAAGATTACAAAGTTTGCATCTGTATATTTATCTTGTGCTTTAAATACTGCTGTTTCAAAATAGTAACCTGGTAACATAATGCTTTTGAATCCAGCATCATAAAGGTTACCCATTTCTTTTGTATAATCTGCTTCAGTTTCGCCAGCAGGTTTTAAATATTTGCAATCCTTAACAGTTCCAGAGATACCTTCCCATGTTCCTTGGTTGAATGAACGGTCATCAATTGTACCTTTCCCAACAACCATACCAACTTTAAGGTCTGTATCTAATTTTTCAAATTTTGATGTAGTTTCAGCTTGACCACCATTTGCACTACCACCACATCCTGCTAATACACTCATTGCTAAAATACTGCTAAGTCCTAATGCTAAAAATTTCTTTTTCATATTCTACTCCCTGATTCTTATTTTATTTAACCACCAATTTTTTCCGTCTTCAGGCTAAACCTTTTATATAATAATTGGG
>CALGWE010000489.1:0-2883 GCA_937935915.1 uncultured Clostridia bacterium | reverse complement strand
TGAGGTATTTCAATATCCCCTATCACAGTTTTTACTTGTTCTGGCAAACCCATACCAAAATAATATGCATACATCTTCTCTAACTTTTCTTTATTTCTTACTAAACAGACTACTTTCTTTTCTGCTTCTAGAAGTTCACGAAGCACGTATGAACCTAAAAAGCCTGTTGCTCCTGTTAATAAATATGTCTCTTCCTCTTTATCTTTTAATAAATCCGAATCCATCCTAATAAGTGTATTATTTTCTATTTCATTGCTATAATCTTCTTGTTTTTGTGATAATAAGTTTTCAATTGCTAGTATCGTTTGATTCTCATATAAACCTTGTACATCTATTCCTAAAGTAGTTGCTATCTCAAAAGCATTTAAGCTATTAAGTCCTATATCAAATAAGTTATCATTAATTCCAAAATCTGAACGATCTAGAATACCTCTTATTATATTATAGATTTTTACTTGCTTTTCTGTAGTTGGTAAAACAATTTCTTTTTTCTTTTCTTTACTTTGTGTTAATCTTTCTAATAGGATTTTACGTTTTACCTTTGATGTAGTTGTCATTGGAAAAGGTTGTGATGTAAACGTTAACTCCACAATTTTCTTATAGCTTGGTAAACCTTGATTAATTTTGTTAACTTGTGCTCTAATAAATGCTTCTTTTTCTTCATTTAATGTCTTAATATATAATGCGGCTGCAATTCTATTTTTATGTTCGTATACCATGCTACAATCAATTTCTTTAATCTTTGCAAGATAACCTTCTAGTTCTTCAGGGTAAATATTTTTCCCATTTTCTAAAATAATGATATTCTTATTTCTTCCTAAAATTCTTACATTGCCCTCTTCATCAACAGATGCTATATCTCCTGTGTAAAGCCAGCCGTCCTTTAAAACCTTGTTTGTTTCTGCTTCGTTTTTCAAATACCCCATCATGACATGAGGGGCTTTGATTAACAGTTCTCCCTCATCTGTAAGTTTGATTTGTGTGTCCTTTACAAAAGGCTTATGAATGTTTCCTACTACCTTACTATCCCCTGTATAGTCAGTTGAAAAGCATGCACTACATGTTTCTGACAAACCATAGCCTAATTTACATTTAAAGCCATGATTCGTTAAATATTTGACAACTTCATTAGAAATTGAAGCTCCACCAATAATGATGTTTTTTAACGCCCCACCTGTCATTTGCACAAATTGCTCTTTCCCTACACGCTTTAAAAGACTATAAAACTGTGTTGCAATAAGTGGAACAACTGCAATGCTTGTAGGCTTAAAAAAAGCCATATTTTCTATAATATTTTCTACCTTATCACAGATACAAATACAATCGCCGATATATAAATTATGTAAATTACCATATAGCAATTCATAACAATGATGAATTGGTAATACAGACAATAATACTTGTCTTTTAATTTCATGTTCAACCTCAGTCATCATTAAGCTTTTTATATTACGATAAGATAACATAACCCCTTTAGGATTACTTGTTGTCCCAGATGTAAAAAGTAGATGTCCCACTTCTGCTTCATCTAAGGTACATGTGCGTTCATAAGGTACATGTGCCATGAATTCATGGCTTTCCTCTAATACATATACTTTTTGAATACAGTGACATTTCTCTAAAATTGTAGTTACCTTAATACTTTGTGTTCTTGAAACAAACAAAACATTTACCTCTGAAAAATTGATAATATCACATAATTCTTCTATTAATAAATTTCGATCAAGAGATAATGTAATATTATTGCTATTATAGATTCCCAAACAAGTTGTAACCCAATAATAACTAGTCTCCCCTAGTATACCCATTACCTTTCTCTCACCATGCTCTTTCAGTAAAAATGACTTAATTCCTTTAACATCATTATATATATCTACAAAGCTTCTTTCTTCTATTTCCCCTTCTTTCCAAAAACGATAAGCTGTACTTTCTCCATATTTTTCTTTCAACACCTGTGTATAGGTTAGCATTTTTAATCCCCCTTAACTTGAAACATTTGCATAATATAATAATATTTTCAATCTACCTTTACATTTTACATGATAAATTAATCATTTCAAATATAAAATAATTAATTTTCAAAATATTTATACTCCAAACTAAAAAGCGTGCTATAAATACACAATTTATAACACGCTACTTTTATATAATTTATTAATTTATCTCATCCTATTATTCTGTTTTAATAGCTGATAATGCAGATAACTTTGTAGCCTTCTTAGCTGGGAAATACCCTGAAACAAGCCCTACTAATGTAGCAAAACCTGTGGCCGCTAACATGAGCCATACTGGTACAACTGATACAACACTTGCATCATACATACCTAGCATCTCTGCAATAGGTCCACCCGCAATATTCATAAGCTTTGAGATGAGAAGTGATATGAGAGAACCCACAATACCACCCATGGCACCAATTAATAAAGCTTCGATTAAAAACATATGCTTAATGTCTTTAATCTTGGCACCAATTACTTTCATGACACCAATTTCTTTTGTACGTTCATAAATACTCATCATCATTGTATTGGCAATACCAATAGCAGCAACTAAAAATGATACAATACCAATACCACCAAGTGCCATACGTTTACTATTAGATTGCTCTTTCACACGTTCAATATATTCCATACTACTGTCGACTTCACTATACCCTAATGCTTTAATTTCCTCTACAACAGCTAGTACATTATCACGATGATTAATCTTAACAGCAACTTGCTCATAACTCTGTTCTTTTTTCTTCTTCTTTCCAGATTCTTCTTCTGGGTTATCCCAACCTAGTTTCTTTTGATAAGCTGCTCTAGCCGGCTTAATTTGATCATAAAGGCTACGTGAAATGACAATACTTTGTGATAAATCATTATTAGTGCCATCCACAAT
>CALGWE010000488.1:0-9422 GCA_937935915.1 uncultured Clostridia bacterium | reverse complement strand
CTTTCTGATGAAGGAGATTTTATTTTTGCTTAAGTTAGCGGCTGAACAGTTACAAATTTTCTATGGTAATAAATAGTCAGATTTCAGCATAAAGAAAATAAATAAGGTATTAAAGTATCATAAGGAGAAATATGGATAAGAGATTTATTTTAAAAATAACTCTAAGTATAAGTATCATAGTTTTATTATTAGGTACACTTAGTATTTTTATAGTAGATGAAAAACAGTTACAAGTAGCATGGATTGAATTTATTATAAAAGGAAGTTACTTAATGATCATTTTACATATTATAGCATTAGCATATTATAAGAAAAAGCATCAATAAAAAAAGGCCTGAGTAATGTAAAAGTACATAGCTCAGGCTTTTATATTAATCGTTTCTTTATAAAAGTTAATCTATATTTCCTATTTATCAAGTGTCTCAAATTATGTTAACATTAAATGTAAAACCAAGAGAGTAAATAAAGAGGGACAACATGACAGATCAAGTATTATTAGACGAGTTTAAAGAATTAATAGATGCAATTACATTAGAGGTAATGCAGGATATTATCAAAAATAAAATGAGTGAAGAAATGATTAATAGCGTAATCAGCCAGCAAACAGAACAATCTATTAAGGCTTTTGAAGAAGAATTACCAAAGCAAGTAGAAAAAGTGATACAAACTATAGAGTCAGAATTAGATCACAATTACATAGAATTAGTAAATAGGGCAGAGGAGGTTATTGGAGGTTCTATTGGCTCATTTAAAAAGGAAATACCAAGGCAGGTGAGAGTTCAAGTTGCAGAGCTCATTACATCAGAATTAAACTTTAATTATCTAGAATTAAGTAGTAGAATAGAACAGTTTCAAAGAGCCATTGTAGAACAGGTGAATGAAAAAGCGAAGACTACATTGGGGGTAGTACAAGAAGTTCAAGAAATACAAAAGCTTGAACAAGAAAAACTTCAAGAACAAACAATGAAGTTAGAAACAGCGCTTAAATCTATTGGGGACATGAAGACAGTAATGAAGGGACATGAAACAGCGCGTAAAGAAGAAAGAAAACAAGATTTAGCTGGGCAAGAGCTGCAAATAAACCATTGGGAGAAAAGGTTTAAAATGCTTATGTACACACAAGGGGCAACGATTTTATTACTTATAGGCAGTTTAGTTTATATGGTGAGTAAGTAACATGGCATCAAAAGAAATAGTACAAAAGTTAGTAGGCTTTTATAGACTACTAGAAAAAGAAAAAGCATTTAAGGAGCAGCCTTATTTAGAAAATCAAGTAGATGAACGCCTTCAATTAGTTGAAGATCAGATGGAATTATTAGGTCATGGGGTAAAACAAGATGAATTAAAAGGCGTTGTAAATGATATTGGGGAAGAGGTTAAAGCTGCTTATGAAGTGCTGCATAAGTTAAATGATAAGTTTTCCCTTGTAGTTTTAGGAAATGGGAATACGGGGAAATCTACTATAATTAATGCCTTAATAGGCCAAGAAGTTGCCAAGATGAAAGATACACCTATGACATGGCGTGTAGATGTATTTCATAATGAAATGAATCAGGGAGAGCATAAAGCTGAAATTATCTATGAGCAAGGTGGTATTATAGATAAGAAAGTTTTAAGTATAGAAGAGGCTAAAGCACTTATAGAAGCAGAAGAAGCAAAAAGAGAAGCTGCTAAGAAGGAGCAGAAAGAAGCTTTTGATAATGAAAAGAAACGTATTAGAGAAAATGCGAAAAGAGAAAAGTTATCACCAATCATATGGCGTAAACAGTTAGATGAAGCAGAAGCCCGATTTGCTGCAGAGAAGGGGTATATTTCACCTATTACAGAAGTAAGATGGCATATGCAAGATAGTGAGATACTAGATGATTTTCAAATTATAGATACACCAGGACTCACACAAGATTTAGGGCGGGGTGGCTTTGAAAAGTCTATGATAGACTATTATAAAGAAGCAGATGGTATTTTATGTATGCTAGATATCAATAAGGTACATGAAAATAATGCAATTTTGCAGCTTAATAAGCTCAATGAAGAACTGCAAAATCAAGATATAAGCTTTGAAAAAGCACAGATCATAGGGGTATTAAACCGCACAGACCAAATCAGAGAATCTCATGAAATCGTAAGATTAAAAGAGGAAGCTGAGAAAATCTATGAAGGCGTGCTACAAGAAATTATACCTGTATCTGCAAAGATGGCCTTGTCAGCAGTATTAACATCAGAAGTACCACCTGAGGAAAGTGGCTTTGGTACACTTAAGAAATGTATTTATCAAAACTTTTTATATTACAACAAGGGGCTTAGAATTCAAAAGAGCCGAGAATTAATAGAAGTTAAAGAAAAGCAGATTATGGCATTAGCCAATCGTTATAAGAAACTTGTGCAGCAGTATAAAGAAGAAGAACAGTGCATGTTATATGAATTGCAAAAAGAAATAAGACAAGTACAGGAACGCTTAAGAGCAAGAATCAAATACTTTTTAGATACATATGAAGCACAAGTACTTGCAAAGATTGAGCAAGAAATAGAACAGCTTTTTGCAAGTGGCACTGATCCAAAGGAAGTGCTTCAAGAACAGATCTTTGCATTAGAAGATTTAAAGCAGCATATTAAATGCGTTCAAGATGAGATGAAGCAGGCATTAAGTGATTCTAAAAAAGAGCAGCTAGAATGTCTTTGGTTAAAAGATAAGAAGCATGATATGCTTAATCAATCAATAGTACAATATATAGCCTCTCACAATATAGATATAGAAGATATCGATATAGGCGAGATGAATATTTTAGGCTACTTCCAACAAGTGCTACTTGGCTTTTTAAATCAGTATCAAGTGGTACAGTATTTTGTAAATCGTATCTTTATGGGCAAGTACAAGGAGCAGCTTAAAGAAAATCTAGAGAAGATAAAAACAGAAGTTAATAGTGAATTAGAAAAGATATTAGTAAGAGAAACAGAAAAGATAATAAGAGAAATTGAGTTAAGTATCCATGATAAGTTTAAAATAGAAAATGAATCGTATATAGATATTGTGGCAAGTATAGAGGATACTTTAAGCAAGCCAATTAAAAGGCCTACTCTTGTTATGTACATTAAAGGAGTGAAGTATGAAACAAACAGTGAGTCAATTAGCTAAGAGTTTAGAAGCACAAATGAAAGTGGCACCTGGAAGAAAACAAGAATTGCCGCTTTTTCAATCTTTTGCGCCTACTTTTAAAAGTATGACTGAACAACTAGAGAGAATTATAGAAACGCAAGATGAACCTATTAAAGTTGTATTAATGGGTGAGGTAAAGTCAGGAAAATCTACCCTCATCAATAGTATGCTAAGACAGTGTATTTCAGGGATGGATGTGTCAGAGGCTACAGCACTTATTCATCAATTTACTTATAGTGAAGTACCTTATGGTAAGGTGATTTATAAGAATGGAAAAGTAGAAAAAGGTAGTGTTCAAAACATACAAGATAAAATTGCCCATCAGCTCCAAAAAGCGGAAGCAAGAAGTGAGATTAGATGTGTAGAATTCGGTCTAAACATTCCGTTGTTAAAACGCTTTATGTTAGTAGATACACCAGGGATAGGTACTGTAACCACAGTGAATGAAGAACTCACTAAATATTACATTCAAGAAGCAGATATTATTTTATGGATTTTCAATAGTAAATATATTGGCCAAAGTAATATTAAAGAAGAAGTGATTCAGGTCATTGATATGGGTAAAGAAGTGATCGGTGTATTAAATCGTATAGATGAGATCCAGATGGAAGAAGACAAACTCATAGAAGCCGCAGAAGAGTACATTAGTTATATTGATTATATGACAGTATCTGCTTATAATGCCCTAGAAAGTATTTTAGATGGGAATATGAAAAGTCATGGCGTGTTAGAAATACTAGAAGCAGTAGATAGTTACATCGGAGCGGAAAAAAGACAAACAAAAGAAAAACTCATTGCAGGGCAACTAAATACTTTAGTTGATAAAGAGATTAGCCTGCATGAGCAATTATTAAAACTTACCTACAATTTAATGAAACAGGGAGAAGCTCAAAGGGATAAAATAGATGACCTTCATGAACTTATTTCTAAGAAGATTAATATACGCTATTTAAAATGGCTTGATGAATCCTTATTCGTGAAACAACTAGAAAAGCTTGAGGAGATTAAAGACAATAAGCAAAGCCTTTTAGCCTGGCAAGCAAGATATTTAAATGAAACTTGGCTCAATGGATACATCCAGAAAGAGTGGGAAATATTAACACAGCAAATAGAAATCTACTGGAGAAAAGGTGCAGAGGAACTAGATAAAGGCTTAGTAAATCAAATCAAAGAAATACTAGGCGTGGAGGAATATACCAAGGAGATAGAGGAAGAGGAACAAATAGGTATAGACAGAGCAGCTGAAAAGGAAGAAGCCAAAAAGACGCTACTTGATGAAGTTGCAGGGGGAATAGGCATAGGTGCAATTCTTTCGGGAATTGTATTAGGCATAGGGCCAGTAGCAGCCCAAGTGAGTTTCTTTACTGTAGCTGTTCCAATTATACCAACCGTTGTTGGTGGCATGCTGATCTTAAAGTATTTCCAAGGGAAGAGAGTGCAAGAACTACAACAACTGGAATGTGCAGAGCTTTATAAGAATCTAAAAGAAAGTGCTAAGCAGATTAGAGAAGAAGTGATAGAAGGTGCCTATAAAGAAGAGCGATTTACTTTATTAAGTGAAGAAATGGCACAGCATCTAAAAGGTGTTTTAGACCAAAAACTGTGCGTGCGAGATACAACGTATTTAGAAGCACTAGAAAATGAAGTAGGACAATATAAGGAAGAACTGCAATACCTTAAGAAACAATTAAAAGATGTAGCAGAGGAAAATGATAATATAAAAGTAGCAATAGAAGAAGCAGAATGCTTAGAGGATCTTTTAGGGTAGGTGAAATATATAAATGTCAGAGGAAAACACACAAGTATATGAAGACTTAAAGGCGAAACTTATAGGCCGTCCAGATATACTAAAGAAGAGTTTAAAGTTGTTCCCTGTTTATTCTAAAATGCAATATGAAACCTATAGTCCTTTGATGAAAGAATACAGTAAGCTTGTGAAAGAACTACAGCAATGGGTTCAAGAAGAACAAAAATGTAGTAATAGCCTTAGAAAAATAGAAGCTAGGGAAAAAAAACTGCGAGAAGAAATGGAGCAGCTTATATGGCAGCTCAGTCATATAGAAACCTTAAAAAAAGAAGGTGCAAAATACAAAGAAGAAATACTTAAGCAAGCCATTCATCAAGAACTTAGAGGAGAAGAAAGCATATTAAATGAACGAATTCAAAAAGTGCAGCAACAAATAGAATTATTGGAACAAGAAAAAAGTAGCATTCAAGTAGCGCACCAACCACGCTACTTAAGAAATGTAAAAATGAGAGCTTATGCACTCAAAGAAGATGTAGAAGCCTATAGAATTCAAAATTTAAGTATCTTTCAAGAATACTATGGAAGAGAAGAAATCACTAAAAAAGATGTCCTCATAATCTTTGATAGACTTCAAAGACTAGAGAGCTTTTATGGTCCAGACTTAGAACAATTTCCTTATATAGGTGAAGTGGTGCTTAATAAAAAAGAATAGATTTTATGACATGAGTGTTTATTTGTTTAATCTAATGTTGTGTCTTAGTAAATAAGAAGCTCTTTCCTGATTAGAATTAGGTATTAATAATTCTAATCAGGAAAGAGCCTTTTTTATACCATTTAGAGAAATGGAAAAAATATGAAAACAAGTTGACATAAAAATGAATATGATGTTAAAATTTAAATAAAAGTTAAAAAAAGAAAAATAGTATAAGGATGAAGACTTATGGGATTAAATATGTTTAAAATTAATAGGCAAGTACGGGAATTAAATAATAGTAGCAAGTACTTGGAAGATTCATTAAAAAATTTAGATAGTCTTCAACAAGGAATAGATAAATATTGGAAGAGTGAAGAAGTCAAATGGCTTAATATGAGCATTGATAGCATTCAAGAAGAAATACGTTTGAAGATGAGAGAAATAGCAGAACTTGCTGAGGATATTAAGGAAGTAGCTGAGGATATAAGAGAAGAAGAAAAGTGTAAATTAGAGGAAGCTTTATCGGATAATTAGATATATTTTAAGGAGAAATAATTGAGTAGTATAAGTATAAATATAAGAGGAGTTACTTCTACATTAGGAAACGTTAAGCGCTGCACTACACCTATAGGTAAAGCCGTTAGCAATATAAATGAGGTAAGACGTAATATAGATAGTGAAGTAGCAAGTAGAAGAAGTATTAGGAGAAGACTAACAAATATATGTATTGATTTAGAAGAACTTAATAATAAGTTAGAACGCATTTACAACTTTGGACATAATGCGATGGATCAGTACCAAGATACGGAAAGGGCTATTAAAGACTTGTTAGCAAAGTGTCACTTTGCAGAAGCCAGTAATAATCATCAATCTATTATTAAAACTATAGTAAGTAAAATGGTTGATGCTGCATGTATAGTAGCAACTATGGTTGGACCTGTGGCAATTGTAAAGTCAGCCTTTCAGTGTGCGGCAATTTTTAAAGATGCATTACAACCAGGTGGTGCATTATATAAGGCTTTTGAAGTTGGAAAAAATGCTGTTAAGGCTTTTGCAAACAAAGTAGAAAGTGTAGTAGTAAATACGACTCAAAAAGTAATAAGCGTAGTTAAGGAGCAAGCCAAAAATCTTTTAGAAAAAGTTAATGTAGGTGCTGCAAAGTTAACTAAAATGGCTCAAGCTGTATGGACTAAGACTAAAGAGATTGCAAAGGATGTATGGAATACTCGTACAAAAGTATTTAAAATCGGGCTAGGTGTATTAGGTGTAATTGCTGCAGGGTTGGCAATATCATCAGGTGTTGGATTTATTGGAGCAGCTTTTGCAGGTGTTTCAACATTGGTAGGGGCTGCAGTAGGAGTAGGTAAATTAGCGTTGGGGATTAGTTTAGTAGCAACAGGAATAAATGATTTCGTGAGTAATGCTAGTGATATATATTTTTTAAGCTCAAATCAAGATGAACTAGTTGGAACAGTATCCCCTGTCCAAGATATGATTATAGATACTGGAGAAAAGATAGCTAAGGAAAAAGGAAAAGAGTTTGGAGAAAACTTATATAAAAGAATGCATTTAGTATCAGATGTTTACAATATATATAATCTAGGTAAAGGAATTACTAAGATATCAGGAAAAACAGAAGAGATTATAGATATTGGTAATAAACTTGTAAAGATCAAAAACACTACAACGGTTAGTCAAATTCCTAGACCACCTAAAGCATTTTATAAAAAATTATATACAAGAGAGTTGATTAAAAAGGTAGGATTATCTACCTATGAAGCCATTGATTTTAAAGTAGGGCTATACCCAACAGCCAAAGATGTTGTAGGATATACTGCATGTATAATAAAACCTAATGAACAATCTATACTAAAGAAACCATTGGATTGTGTAACAGTTTAAAGGAGAAAAGAGATGAATTTATTACCAATTGGATCAGTTGTATTATTAAAAGAAGCAGATAAAAGGCTTATGATTTATGGCATTAAGCAAATGAGTGGAGAAGAAGGAAAAGTATATGATTACATAGGATGTTTATATCCAGAAGGAAGTATTGATGCAGAGTATACATTCCTTTTCCAACATGATGATATTGAAAAAGTAGATTTTGTTGGCTATATGGATACTGAATATCAGGTATTTAGAGAGGCACTTAAAAAAGAATTAGCAGCACAAGAGGAAGAAGAAACATTTAAATAAGGTATTTGGGAAGTAAAAGGAATAGATAAATGCAGTTAACATTAATTAAGAAGGAAGAAATCTTTTCATTAATGTTACCTAAAAAGGTAGAAGGTAACTATTGGGTAACGCATCTGAGGCAAGATGAAAAAAATGAGAAAGTGATTAGCGTAGAAGGTATTGAAGGAAATTGGATACTACGCTCTAATAAAAGTGTTTATTTAGTAGATGAACATAATCGTAAAGTTAGACAAATAGCTATAAAGGAAAAGGGATTTTATCCTATTGTCTTTTGTAAAACTGGTGAAAAGGCCATGCTATTTGCTGAGAAAAACACAGAGGATCGCAGTACATATAAGAAACTAGTTGTACCATATGAGGTAAGTATTACAATTGGGCGTTCCGAGAATAATGAGATTTGTTTTGATAATCAATATACATCTTCTAAACATGCTAGATTAGTATGCAAAGACTGTAGTTATGAATTAGAAGACTTAGAAAGTGTTAATGGGACCTATGTTAATGGCAAGGGTATCAAGAAAACAAGCTTAAAGTATGGTGACATCATTTACGTTATGGGATTAAAGATTATAATTGCAAGAGATCATATTGCAATTAATAACCCAGATGGCATGATGACATGGGATAGGCATACATTCAAAGAATATAAGCCACAAACAATAGCACCTATTAATGAAGATGAAGAGGAGATTCATTTATCAGAAGAATTGTTTTTCCGTTCACCTAGATTTAAAAGGGATATAGTGCCTTGTGAAATTAAGATTGATGCACCACCAGCTATGGAACAAAAGGATAAATTACCTACTGTTTTAACATTGGGGCCATCTATGACAATGGGACTTGCATCACTTTCAACGGGTGGATTAGCTATTGCTAATTCCATAGCTAGTACAGGTGGATTTGAGAAAGCGTTACCTAGAATGATTATGTGCGGTAGCATGTTCTTAGGTAGTATTTTATGGCCAATTACAATTAAAGCTTTTGATAAAAAACAAAGTAAACAAAAAGAGCTTTATAGACAAACTAAATATAGAGCTTACCTAAAAGAAAAGGTAAACGAGATTAAAAAAGTTAAAGAAGAACAAGAAAATATACTAAGAGAAAATATCGTTGATTTAAATGAGTGTATATCACGTATTGAAAATAAAACACCAAATTTATGGGATCATACAGTAGCACATAATGATTTTCTAACATTAAGATTAGGAAAAGGGAAATTACCTATTCAGCTAAAAATAAAATATCCAGAGAAGAAGTTTACACTAGAAGAAGATATTTTAGAAAAAGAACTTTATGATGTAGTTGATGAACCACGTGATTTAGAAAATGTCCCAATTACATTATCACTTATAGAAGAACCTGTTTGTGGTATTGTAGGAGAAAATAGAAGCCAAGTAATTAACTTCTTAAAAGCTATGATGCTTCAAATGGCTAGTTTACATAGTTATGATGAAGTGAAATTTGTTATGGTATATAGCGAGAGAGAAGCTGCTGATATGGAATTTGCAAGATGGTTACCACATTGTTTTGATGATGAGAAACAAAATCGCTTTATAGCAGTAGAACAAAATGATTTAAAAAATATTTCTCGCTATATGGAAGAGCTTTTAGCTAAGAGAGAAGAAGCA
>CALGWE010000487.1:0-1059 GCA_937935915.1 uncultured Clostridia bacterium | reverse complement strand
CCAGCTATGACCCCATCAATTTTATTAGCCCCTGAAGTTACTTGAATTTTAAGTGTTGGTACTTTAGGTGCACCTAAGTAGTAATGTTCATTGGCACGTAATGTGACAACGTTGTTTTCGAATTTTTCAAAGACATATGGTCCTGCACCTACTGGTTTAGCACTTTTCTCTTCTACCATAGAAAGGTTCCCTTTACTAAAGGTTGTGCCATCTTCACCTACACCATAATAGCTGTAAGGTGTTACAGGGAAGGAAAAGTTCCAAATAGCTTTTGGGTCGACGCCTTCAATTGTCACTTCTACTGTACGATCATCAATTTTCTTAACCCCTTCAATTTCTGGCACTTTAATCTCACCAGTTGAGAGATTAGACTGAATATATTCTTGTTCTAATGTTTTGTATTTATCTTCTATCGCACCTTCCAGGTAACTTTCAAAGCTATTTGCAATTTCAAACTCTGCATAAGCTTTAATCTCAGCTTCTACAAGGGAATCTCCTGTTAGGCCATCTGGATTTGTAAAGCCTGAGGCCCCATTTACCGCTTCTGCACCATATGTTTCAAAATCATTTTTGGCACATTTTTCAATATAAGTTTTGATTTCATCATCTGAAATACTTTGAGAAGCTTCTGTGATTTCGTTGATTTTAGCAGAGTAATTTGGATCATCATAACGATACTCCTTAACCCCTACAATAGGTGTAGTATATAATGTGGCCATTCCTGTATAAGTTGGGTCACAGTATACTTTAATGTTGAAGATAAGGTCATCTGCTGTAACAGGTGTGCCATCTGAGAATTTAGCTTCTTCTTTTAATGTAAAGCGATAAACAGTATTCACAATTTCGCCTGCATCATTTTTAATTTCTTCAATTTCATAATTTGCAAGACCATCTACCGGGCTTCCTTCACGATCAGCTTGAATTAAATAAGCATTAACTTGTTCCCATACATCTTTATCAAATGCTGTTGTATAGTAAAACGGACTAAATACCTCGTTAAATTGGCTTACACCTAAAATAAGTGCACTATTACTTCCTGAATTACCACAACCCGTTAAA
>CALGWE010000486.1:0-5357 GCA_937935915.1 uncultured Clostridia bacterium | reverse complement strand
CAATCCAAATGCGTAATTTAGCAGAAGCTTTAAATGTAAAGATTATGGACCGTACGATGGTAATCCTAGATATTTTCGCTGCCCGTGCACGTTCTAAAGAAGGTAAATTACAAGTTGAAATGGCACAGCTTAAATATCAAAACTCAAGACTTACAGGTTTTGGAGCCATGCTTTCTCGTCAAGGTGGAGGAATTGGAAGCCGTGGACCAGGTGAAAAGAAATTAGAGCTTGATAAACGTCATATTAAAGAACGTATGGAAATCTTAAAAAATGAACTTGCAGAAGTTGAAAAACATCGTCAACTTTTACGTGCTAGAAGAGAAAAAAATAAAGTGCCTGTAGTCGCTATTGTAGGTTATACAAATGCAGGAAAATCAACTTTATTAAACAAATTAAGTGGTAGTGAAGTCTATGTACAAGATCAGCTCTTTGCCACACTTGATCCAACAACACGTGGCATTGAATTACCAAGTGGTTCAGAGATTTTATTAACTGATACAGTAGGATTTATTCGTAAATTGCCACACCATCTTGTAAAAGCCTTTTATTCGACTTTAGAAGAGGCAAAATATGCGGATATCATATTACATGTAATGGACTGTAGTTCACCACATATTGAAACACATCAACAAGTTGTCTATGAAACATTTGAGAAACTTGGCGTGAAAGATATTCCAATTATTGCAGTTTATAATAAGATTGATAAAGCCGTAGACACTTATCCAAGAGATGAAAAAGCTGATAGTGAAGTGGCGATTTCAGCAAAAGAAGGCATTGGCTGTGAAGAACTTTTAGCACGCATTGAAGAAATTGTATATGACAATATGAAGCCTTTCAAAATTAGCGTACCTTATACAAGTCAAGAAATTGTAAGATTTTGTCATGAATACGCAGAAAGATTAGAAGAAGAGTATACAAACGATGGTGTAGAAGTAAGTGGGTATATGCCAAAGGATAAATTTTACAAAATAGAACCATTTATCGTAAGCTAAGTCAAATATGACAAATAGGTTACAAATAAAAAATATCGCAATAATAGCCAAATTAATTGTAAATGAACAATAAAAGCTATAAAATATGGTTTACAAAATCCGAAAGACATGCAACTCCTGTAGAATGAAGGGAAAATGAAGAAAATTTGCACGAGCGATTGTGGTTCAAAAAAAACAGTAAATCATTTATAATGTGACTAGAGAGACAAAGTAAAAAAATTAATAACTCTGGGAGGAATTAAGTCATGACAATTGAAAAAACACTGATTGGAAAAAATGAATTATCACTGGGAACGGTAGATTACTACATGATTAAGAAACTAGGTTATTATGGGGAAGATTTTTACGGGGTAGAAGTGGTAGAAAAAGCAAACGATCAAATGACTAGTCATATAGAATACTTTTCTAATGATGAGGGTGTAGCGACTCAGTTAGTGACAACACTTTATAAAAACAATGTAGCAGGGGTACATTTACAAGAAATCATTGATGAACTGATTCATTAAACTGTTAGTGACCAGATAATAATTAGAAAAAGAGAGAGATAAAGAGATATGTATAGGGATATACATAAACAAAGGAGAATATGTTATGCTTGATTACAAATTTGATATGCAATTGTTTAAAGAAATAGCCTTTCAGAGTATGTAATTAGCAAGGGATTACCAATTAGAATAGTTAAAGCGGCCTAAAAGCTTAGAGATAAAGAAGCTTTTAGGCTATTTTTTTAGTATGGATTTTATGATAGTATAGAAGTACAATACTTTAACGATAAGGTGAGATTATGTTAGAAAGTTACAGAACCATACAAGGGCCAGGAGAAGCCTTAGTAGTTGAAAAAAAATCGAAATTCATTGCCACAGTATGTGAAGTGAAATCACAAGAAGAAGCAGAAGCTTGCTTACAACAATTACGCAAGAAATATTACGATGCAAGACATAACTGCTTTGCTTATCAAATTGGTGAGAAAAATGAGATTCAACGTTGCAGTGATGATGGTGAGCCACAAGGTACAGCAGGGAAACCTATTTTAGAAGTCTTAAAAGGGGAAGATGTACGCAATACTTTAATTTGTGTGACAAGATACTTTGGAGGGACTTTATTAGGCACAGGCGGGCTTGTACGCGCTTATGGGAAAGCAGCTAAAGAAGGCCTTTTAAATGCCGGGATCATTGAAAAAAGACGTATACAACTAATTGATGTACAAATGAACTATACATTAGTAGGTAAAGTACAATATTTATTAGGTGACAAAGGCTATAGAATTCGTGATAGCCTCTATACAGATGTAGTCACAATGCAGGTGGAAGTATTAGTGGGTGAACAAGATGCTTTCTGTGACTGGCTTACAGAAAATACAAATGCAGAAGTAAGTATAAGCCGTGGAGAATTCGAACTGATAGATGTATTGGTGTAAATTTGTTGCAAGATTTACGCAGAATATGGTAAAATACCAATAGTGAGCTTGCTCTAAATGGGTGAAAGACATTGGGTAAGTAATTAAATATATAAGGAGGACAACATTTTATGTCTGGACATTCAAAGTTTGCCAATATTAAACATAAAAAAGCAAAAAATGATGCGCAAAAAGGTAAAATCTTTACTAAACTTGGTCGTGAAATTGCTGTAGCAGTTAAAGAAGGTGGTTCTGATCCATCTATCAATAGAAAGCTTGCTGATGTTATTGCAAAAGCTAAATCAAATAACATGCCTAACGATACAATTTCAAGAAGTATCAAAAGAGCAGCAGGTGAAGGGGATAACGTACATTACGAATATATCACATACGAAGGTTACGGTCCAAATGGTGTAGCTGTAATCGTAGAAACACTTACAGATAACAAAAACCGTACAGCAGCTAACGTACGTTCATACTTTACAAAAGGTAACGGAAACATGGGTACAACAGGTTGTGTATCATTCATGTTCGATAAAAAAGGTCAAATCGTTATCGAAAAAGAAGCAACAGATATGGATGAAGATGAACTTATGATGATGGCTATTGAAGCTGGTGCAGATGACTTCGAAGCAGAAGAAGAAGGTTATACAATCACAACTTCTCCAGAAGCTTTCGCAGATGTTCACGCAGCACTTGAAGCAGCTGGCATTGAAATGGCAGAAGCTGAAGTAACAATGGTACCACAAACATGGACAGCACTTACAGATGAAGCTGCTGTAAAATCAATGAACAGAATGATCGACCTTCTTGAAGAAGATGATGATGTTCAAAACATCTACCACAACTGGGATGAAGAGTAATCTTCAAGATTAGTTAGGTAAATAGATACTTATAAAAATAGTGTCCCTAGTGGCATTAAGAACCGCTTATACTCACAGGTTAATCTGTAAGTATGAGCGGTTTTATTGTGGTATAAAAATCTTATAGCAGGCGATTTAAAAATTTTTATAAAATAGGTAGGGATTTTTTGAACGTGTGACATATAAGTAAGTGTAAGACAAATCACAAAACCTAAAAAGCAAAGCTAGAGAGCTTACTTTTTAAACCAGCGGGGCGAGTAGCTAACATGTTGGGATGAGCACTGTCAAAACCTAAGGTGGCAAGGATGCTTATATAGTTACGCTTAAGTAGGCAGCGTGAAGACGTTTTACAAACCAATGATTAAAGTGATAGTAGTTTAGATGGCCTTTTTTAGTTATAGGTACCAGAGTGAGTGTTTAGGCAAAAGCTCTTCATGAAATAAATAAAAAAGGTTAGCCTCCCCCTAATCTGAACTTTGTAAACCGTATATTTCTAAGTGGACTTACTGATCCTTTAAAACTTATAAAGCATCGGGAGGCTATTTATAAAGGCAAGGCCTAGCTTATACTTAGAGGATAAGTATGAGTTGTTTGAGAGAAAGGGAAGAAAGCATAGAAGTGTATGAAAAAGAAGTTTGGAGAAGGTAAAAGAGGAAAAGATAGGGAAAAGAGGCTGGCGCTCAATTAATTAATTAGATTATGAACTGCTACCGAGTAAATCTTTTTATAGTAAGAAATGGACTAAAAGCTAATAATAAGAATACTTGAAAGCTACTCCATAAGTTTTTAAGGTGAACAAACTGAGTAGATTTTTCTCCATTATCATAACGTAATAGCTTTAGTTTACCCTGTCCAAAGTCCTCTACCCCATGTAATCGCAAGATAAAAATGGCACCTAAAAAGCCCATAAAAATAGCACCTAATGCGAACATACCGGCTCCATAAAGTATATCTTCAATCCTAACAGCTAATTCATAGCCAAATGTATCAACCATAAAGTTTTCATATATATTGACGACTTTATTAAGCATTTAATTATCTCCTTCTTGATGAAGCCTTTGAGCGGCTTCTTTGAAATCACTTATATAGGCTTCTAAGTCTTCTGGACTTAGTTTTTTGTTAGATGTAACCTGAGTAAATAGTTGTCTAAGTTCGGGAACTTGCATGATTTTTTCTATGGCATCATCAGTCATCCTTCCATAATATCCAAAAATCTCATTTTTATCCACACCATACAATTCTGCTAATGCAATAAGTACACCATCTGACGCAGGGCGTTTACCGTTTTCAATTTGGCTTATATAGCTACCGGATACCCCTATAGCACGTCCTACTTTAAATATGGATTGTCCTGTCGCTTTTCTTAATTCACGTAGCCTTGCGCCTGCTTTGGCATTTTTTTCATCGTCACTCAATTAAAATCACCTCACTTATTGATAGTATTGACTTGCGAAGAGGTAAATATGTATTGTACCAATTTTTTTATAGAGCAATATGTAAAGTGGAGTGTTATAGTTTAATTACGCAATAGATTAACAGATTTGTAAATGTAAAATATGGATAAACAAAGAGGGGTGTAACATTTATACATAAAGAATTTAAAGGTGTTAAAATCACAAGAAGATTACAAAGATATATAGGTTACGCAGAAAATAAATATAAAAAATTAAGCTTGTACGGAGAAGTAGATTTATGGGAAGTACTTGCAGAATATAAATTAATAATGGATCAGCCAAAATGTATGCAAATGTTTATATATGATTTAATTTGTGGCGAGTTTGTTCACTTTGGAGAGTATTCAGTTATAAGGGATGTAGATGGGGATATGTATGTAAGAAAGTTGAATAAATGTAGTGTAAATTCTTAATGATATATTTTATTGATTTTTTTTGAAGTAATTATATTATTTAATTGCATAATTTGGTAATGACATATATAATGAAGTTATACCTATAAACTTTTTTTGAGATTCCAATAAATATTTATAGGCCTAACCAATAAACAGATGAGTAAAGAATATTTTTATAAATTTAAAGTCTATGAATATCAAGGCTTATAACACATATAGCCTGCTTGCAGTTCTGCTCGAGAGAACCAGCCAAACAA
>CALGWE010000485.1:0-3351 GCA_937935915.1 uncultured Clostridia bacterium | reverse complement strand
TACATCAACCTCTAATCCATTTTCTGTATACAAACTGGCACAAAGTGGGTAAATACTTTCATTTTCCCATATAAAGTTACCTTTCATTTTATCCCTATTCCTAGTAAATAATTCACATTGTTCCTCTAAATATGTCTTCATGATGCCCCCTATATATCTTTTATAATTACTTTTTAATAAATCATATTTAATATTGTATATATTTTTATATATAAGTAAATATGTTTTAAAATATCTTTTCACACACCATAAACCCAAGCACTATCATTACATATTTTCCTACTTCACAAAAGAATGGTATGTAATTAATCACTTAAACTAATTACATACCATCTTTTTTACATAGCAAATTTATTCTCTTACTAAACTCTCTCTTATACTAAAATATTGCTATGAAGTTTCATATCTTCTAGCATTTGGGCCACTTCTTGATCTACTGTATAAGGCCCTACTTGAACTCTTTGCTGCCTTCCTTTAGATGTTGTTCGTTCCTCCATAACTTTTTCTACGCCTCTCATTATAACGCCTAGTCTATTGATGAACATCTTCCTCATCTCCTTAGGAATTTGCTGCCCTTTCTTTATCTAAGCTTAGTGTACGCCTTTTTTCATATTAAATCAATGTCACACCTTAACACTTCTGTCTTTTGTTACGCTATCCTTCATTAAAATCCCTATTAAAAGTAAAACTGGAAATATGATTGCCATTAAAATGCCCATCTTTAGATTATCATTAAATCTACTTGAAATCATACCTACAAAGGTTGGCCCACCTGAGCATCCTAAATCTCCGGCTAATGCAAGTAACGCATACATGGCTGTACCACCATTTCTAATACTTTTAGCTGCTATACTGAATGTACCTGGCCATAAAATACCTACGGATAAACCACATAAACCACATCCCACAAATCCTAAAACCGGAATAGGCACTAAAGCAATAATTAAATAAGAGATTAAACATAAGCTGCCACTATAAATCATGAATCTACCAAGATCTATTTTTTCACCATACTTACCATATACAGCACGTGAAGTGCCCATTAAGGTAGCAAATAGCATTGGCCCTGCTAAGTCTCCAACTGCTTTACTTACTCCTAATCCTTTTTCTGCAAAAGTCGAAGCCCATTGACTCACTGCTTGTTCACATGCTCCTGCACACACCATTAAAAGTACCATGAGCCAAAAGACTTTGCTAATCACTAATTCCTTTAAAGTTAACTGTTTTTCCTCTTCTGCCACAATTGGGGCAATTGGTACACTAGTAAAAAATAAGGCATTAAGACCCGGAACAATAGCCCATACTATGGCTAGCATTTTCCAATGTTGAATCCCAACTATTTTAAAGAATACAGTTGAAATGAGTACCACACCTACATGTCCCCAACAATAAAATGAATGTAATAAACTCATGGCCTTTTCTTTGTTTTTAGTAGGACAAGCTTCTACTATAGGACTTACTAACACCTCTAAAAGTCCACCACCTATAGCATATATAATGACAGCTATAAGCAGTCCTGCAAAAGGATTACTTAATACATCCGGCAATACTGTAAGCAGTATCAAGCCTGTTGCTGCACATATATGGGCCAATACTATGGAAGCCTTATATCCAATCTTATCTATAAAACCTACAGATACTAAATCCACTATAAGCTGCACCCCAAAATTAATGGTAATCAGCATTGTGATTTTAGACAACGATACCTCATAGCTGATTTGTAGTGTAATGAATAAAAGTGGCACAAAGTTATTGATAATAGCTTGTACCACATAGCCTACAAAGCAAGCATATAATGTCTTATTATAATTTTCCTTCATATGTATCTCCCTCCCTATTCATCCCTATTTAATAATCCATATTTATAAGTATATTATTTATATTCCAAAATTTAAATAAAAAAGTGTAGCTGCCTTACCATTTATGATGATAAAACAGCTACACCCTCATCCTTTAATCAACTATAATCTTTTAATCAACTATGTATTTCTTAGAATACAGATTTTAAAGCTGGATAAATCGCTTTGAATTTTTGATATCTTTCTTCATATTTTGCTGCAAGGTCTTCATCTGGTTCGATTGTTTCTACAATCTTAACGATTTTTTGGCTTGCTTCTTCTACTGATGCAAACTCACCACAAGCAACTGCTGCTAAAATAGCGCCACCAAGTCCTGGACCTTCGTCATTATCAATGACATCTACTTTAACATTTAATATATTTGCAATCATTTTCTTCCAAAGTGGGCTCTTTGCACCACCACCACAAATCTTAGTTCTTTCAATGTTGATTCCTAATGATTTAGCAACTTCAAAAGAATCTCTAAGGGCAAACGCTACACCTTCTAAAACAGCTTGTGTCATATCTTCTCTTGTTGTATTTAAGCTCATTCCTACAAATGCACCTCTTGCATTAGGATCGTTATGTGGTGAACGTTCACCCATTAAGTATGGTAAGAAGAATACTTCATTTTCACCAAGCTTATCAATGCCTTCTTGTTCTTTGGCATATTCTTTTGTTTTGATAATTTCATCCATCCACCATTTATTACAAGAAGCTGCACTCAGCATACAACCCATTAAATGATATCCGCCATCTGCATGTACAAATGAATGTAATGCATTATTTTCATCTACACGGAATTTACTACTTGCAATAAAGATTGTACCAGATGTACCAAGTGAAATATTACAGCGTCCTTCACCAATAGTTCCTGTGCCTACTGCAGCTGCTGCATTATCTCCAGCTCCAGCTGCTACAACTACGTCCTCAGATAATCCAAGACTAGCTGCCACTTCTGGAAGAACAGTGCCTACTTTTTCATAGCTTTCAAAGATTTGTGCAAGTTGTTCTTCTTTTACATCACAAATTGCCATCATTTCTTTAGACCAGCATTTGTTTTTAACATCGAAGAGTAACATGCCTGAAGCATCTGAAACATCTGTGCAGTGTACACCTGTTAATTTGTAGGCAATATAATCTTTAGGAAGCATAATCTTTTTGATGCGTGCAAAGTTTTCTGGTTCTTCTTCTTTCATCCAAAGAATTTTAGGTGCTGTAAATCCAGCAAATGAAATATTAGCTGTGCACTCTGAAAGTTTCGCTTTACCAATGACTTCATTTAAATAATCGCTTTGTTTAGCTGTACGGTTATCATTCCATAAAATTGCTGGACGAATAACTTCATCATTTTCATCAAGGACTACAAGCCCATGCATTTGTCCACCAAAGCTCATACCTTTAACTTCTTTAGGATCTATATCTTTTACTAAAATTTTAATACCTTTTTGAACGGCTTCCCACCAGTCGGCTGGGTTTTGTTCTGACCAGCCTGAGTGTGGGAAATAAAGTG
>CALGWE010000484.1:0-2785 GCA_937935915.1 uncultured Clostridia bacterium | reverse complement strand
GACATGGACCCTTGTCGCTGGATTTAATAAACAGTGTGACACAATTACAAAATATCTAGGTTTCGCCATATAGTCTCCTTCTCCAAATAGGTTTTTCCTTTAGTATTTGTCTTATTGTGTGAAGTATGCTTATTCAGGCAAAGTACGCCACAAGTATTTTTTTAATTTCTTTTAAAAAGCCCTTGAACTTTCAAATTATGTATGCTATATTTATATAGTAAATCGAACAAATGTTCGTTATGACATTTAAACATAAAATTACCTTAAATTTTTATCAAACAAAGTTTCATAAACAAATATTCCAACAAAAAAATTCTAACGTACACAATGGTGACAGGCGTTCGCTCAAACGATCTGTCACACAAAAAAAGCCAATAGCTTAAGCGGCACTCCCCAAGATAACCTGCTTAAACTATTGGCTTTTTTACTGCTAAATTCTCATTAGCAGTTTTTCGCATTTCTTATTCTGTTTTAGAAACCGCTTCCTTTTTAGATGCTTGTTTAATCTTAGCCCCATATTTTATCAGAAGTGAACGTACATGTTCCCTTTTATAAGTCTTCTTATCCCATATGCTTCTTTTTGAAATAACCTGCTCCTGTACAAGTACTTCAATAGCCTCTTCGTAAGTTGCTTTTCCTGTTAGTTTGCACACCAAGGCAGGCACATTTTTAAGTGACATTAAGTCTTTACGCTTCCACTTGTTAAATTCTAATGCCACCCCTGACTTAATAATCTGACTTACAGCTGCAAATAACAATTCATCTACGGTGTTTTCTACTTCTTCCTCGGTATCATACTGGGTTAAATGATTGGCTTCAATAAGGCTAATTAACTTCTGGGTATAATTAGGATCAGTTGCATAACCAGCTTCATAAATATAAAGACAAGCCTTCTTATAATCCTTTTCTCCAACAACCTTTGCATAGCGGCTCTTACTGGTTAAAAATTTACTATGGTCTGCTATACTCTCTTCCCAGCTATCATACGCTCTAAATCCTGCTGTAATAACTGTTCGATTTTCATCATAATATTCCACCGTTCTTCCTGTCCATACCTTGCCTCGCCAAGTGCCAGATGCCTTGATGCCAAACAAGGCTTTTCCCTCAGTGGCAAGACCGCTATTGCCATCTGCACTTTCTAGTATCGCTTGGGCAATGGTAAGGCTGGCTAAAATATGTGACTTCTTGCTATCTGCCTTGGCTATTGGTGCAATAATTTTGATAAACTGCGCTCTTGTATATGCCATTTTTCACCCTCCATATAGTATTATGGTCAAATCAATGACCTCACTATACTATATGTTGCCTAGTATCAGGCTGTCCCACGTTTTATTTGTAAAATATTTAGTTAAGTTTAACCTCTACGTCGCCAACTATAATCTTTTCAATCTTTCCCTTTATATCAGATTTAACTTTCCTAATTTTATTGTTTCTCCTCATTTCTAATCATTTTCAAAATATTTTTTATATATAAATATAATTTTTATCCTTGTTCTATTTTTATTCTGTCCGATATAATAATTAGTATCTTTTACATTTTTTAACAACATATAACAGCACATTTAAAATGTGCAGAAAGGACTTTAATAATGAACAAACGTATTACTTATTTATTAGCTACTCTATTAGCTACCGGATCATTTTCTACTGTTTATGCTACAGAGACTGATGCATCAGCCGTTCAACTTCATCAAACTAAAGCTGTAGCGACTACAACTGGCTCTGGTATTACTACTGGACCTGCCCTTCAAATCAAACCTTCAGCAGAGGTAATTGTTTCTGCTTATTCAAACACAACTGGTTCAAGCTTACGCCTTAAAGACTTTGATGAGGATTTTGTTGGTATCAAAGTTAGATGGTACTGCCTTTAAAGATCCAAGATATAGTGCCGCTTCTATTGCTTATGCAGTTGATTCTTCTATTAACTTAAAATTAGCTCCTGGCGCTGAGCAGTGGGAACTTACTTATTCTACAGCGATTTACAATGATACAGAATTCTCTTTCTATATCAATACATCTAAAATCGATAAATCATCTATTTCAGATGATATCATCTTTACAATTCCAAAGGCACTTTTAACAACAGATCATGATATAACTGTTAAAATCCCAGTACTTCGTGATAGTTTAACAAAACCTCAAATTTCACTTCAGTCTGGTATTTACTCTTATGGTCAAACTGTAACTTTAAGTTGTGCGACAGAAGGCGCTGAAATTCGTTATACTTTAGATGGCTCTGAGGTAACAGCTTCTAGTCCACTTTATACTGGTAAACACATTATCCTTACACAATCTAGCACTTTAAAAGCTGCTGCTTTCAAAGATGGGAAAATGAGTGAAACAGTGAGTGCAAACTATATTATTAGTACACCAGCCCTTACACCAGATGTTACAGCACAAGTGTCTTCTCACTCTATGACAAATACTTCTGGCTTATATCGCTCTGCTTTTGACCAAGATAGTGTTGTAGTTTTAGTATCTTTCACAGATACAAGCTTTAAAGACCCAAAATATTCAGCTACTTCAGTTGCATCTTCCCTTGAAAGTTCACTTAACTTAAAAGCCAAAAATGCTGATGAAGCTTACAAAATGATTTCAAGCGTTTATATTAATAGTGCGACAGAATTCATGTTTACAATCAACACAAGTGAACTTGATAAATCTTCTATTAAAGATGCACTCACATTTACAATTCCAAAGTCATTATTAGTGACAGAGCAAGATGTAACAGTATATATCCCACTTAAATCTAAGCCATCATCTGGCGGCGGTGGCGGTAGCAGCA
>CALGWE010000483.1:0-6030 GCA_937935915.1 uncultured Clostridia bacterium | reverse complement strand
AAAGAAAATTCAGGAAACTGAAAAGTATATCCAAGAGCAAGACGCAAAGATTATACTACAAGAACAAGAGAATAAAGAAACTCAAGCAGAAAATATAGCCCTTAAAAAATCATTGCAAGAAGCTCAAGATGCTATGGCTTTACAAGAATGTATAATGAGAGAGCTTGAAAAAAGGATGGAAGAGGTTAAAGAGGCATCAATCTTTTCAAATTATAAGCTAGAAGAAATAAATGAAACTTATGAAAATCTTCAAGAAGAAGCATTACAATGTGAAGAAAAAGTAATACAAATTGAAAAAAGGGTAAAGTCACTGCGTGAGATTTTTGAGGTTTCTCAGGTAGAAGGGGTTACTTACGAGGCTTTTTACAAAGGGTTCTTAAACTTAGAAGGACAGCAGTTACGTAGAGTTTATGTGATGCTTAAACGTCTTAATTTATTGAATCTTACTACAGCTATGATAGGTAATGGGATTAATAAACTTAGAAAATCAGAAGTAGACCAGGTGGAACAATTAATTCAAAAAGAAATCATGTTATTAGGTGATTTAAGTGATGAAGAGATTAAACTGTGTCTATATGAAAGTTTATTAAAAGTATGCCGTATTAAAGAAGGAAAACTAGCAGATGAATTAAGCTTCAAAAGAAATTTAGATACAATAGTAGAAAAAGGCTATGAGATTTTAAGTAAAGAAAAGGATTTTCAAAAGGGTGATAATAAACTAGAATGTATTATCACTTATTATATGAAGAAAATATTTGATGACTTTGAAAAGAAATATAAGGAAAGCAGTAGGGAAATTCAAGAGGAATTTGTGACACAGATTTATAATAGCTTTGAAAATATACCAGAGGAGCAGCGTCAAGAACTTTATGATAATATGGGGGTTAAAGATACTTCTGAGGAAGCTTTAAAAAGTGCTATTTATATGTTAGGTCCAGCTGCTATGTTAGCTTTACTTGTAAAAGTAGGGGGATTTGGTGCATATATAGGTTTAGTTTCATTAATTCATGCTATTTCGGAGTTGATTGGTGTAACATTTGCCTTTAGTGTCTATACAGGGGCTACTTCATTATTAAGCTTTTTAACAGGACCATTTTTAATTGTTTTATTAGCAGGTCAGGGGTATTTAATTAGCCGTACAATAGATAAACAGCAACAGTCGTAATCTTGCAAATTGTAACAAATGAAGCTTGTTTTAAATCAGATAATAAAGAAGCAGTTCAATATGAGAGACTAGTAAGTATATGGCAAGAAAAGCATACAAAGTATATGGCATTAGATCAACAGCGAAATGAATATAAAGCAGAGATAGCAGCAATTTATGATGAGAAAGATACACTTGAACGTGAAAAAGGAAAATATACGCAAGAAGTAAATTCACTGGAAAGGAATAAAAAAATAGAAGTTCAAAGATTGATACCAATCGTTTTAGGCAGCAATGCTGTAAGAGAGCTTGCAAGCTATAATAAATATTATGAGATTAAGCTTGCTAAAGAAAAGAATGAAATGAAAAAACAAGCTGCTAATGGAGGATTCTTTAAAACCCTATTAAATAAGGGAATAACAGGAATTAATGAAATGAATCTTAACTTCCAAGAACAAGAATATCAGCTAAAACTTGTAGAAGAAGCGAGATGCTATTTACCTTATAAAGAGGAAATGGAACTGCTTAATGATTACTACACAAAGATTTATAAAGATAAACAAAAAATTGAATCACTTAAAGTAGCAATAAGTAAATTACAAAATGAGAAAACATCGGTTGAACTAAAATTAAACTACGTGGAAAAAGAAATGAGTAAATTGGTCAAAAGATATGTAGATATTACCGATTAATAATAATTATAAAAAGGATTGTCTTTGTGGGCAGTCCTTTTTGCATTGCTAGGAATAGGGGGAGGATAAAAAGTTTATACTACTTGAGATAATTTATAGATACGAAAAGTCATTGGATGAATCGTTTAAGAAAATATAAAGGAGAGAGGTGACCTTAAATGAGTCATATAAAAAAAGCCACCTTTGCTGGTGGGTGCTTCTGGTGTATGGTGAAGCCCTTTGATGAACTCCCAGGCATTGAAAAGGTTGTAGTAGGTTATACTGGCGGTTTTATGCCTAATCCCACTTATGAGCAGGTGTGTAATCATGAAACCGGCCATACGGAGGCTGTGGAAATTACTTATGATGAGGAAAAGATGAGCTATAAAGAACTTGTAGAAATTTTCTTTAGAAGCATTGATCCTACTGATCCTGATGGACAGTTTAATGATAGGGGAGAGACTTATCATACAGCTATTTTCTATCATGATGAGGCGCAAAAACAGCAAGCAGAAGCATGCAAAAAAGCATTAGAAGATAGCGGATGGTTTGATAAACCTATTGTGGTGCCTATTAAAGAGGCCATGCCTTTTTATCCAGCTGAAGATTATCATCAAGATTACTATAAGAAAAATAGCTTTAGATATCATTTATATTATAGAGGTTCAGGGCGAGAGGATTTCATTAAGAAGAATTGGTATAAAAATCCTTATACCAAAGAAGAATTAAAAGAAAGACTTAGTGACATTGCCTATAAAGTAACTCAAGAAAATGGGACAGAAATGCCTTATACCAATCCTTATGATGCACATTTTGAAGAAGGGATTTATGTGGATATTGTAAGTGGGAAACCTTTATTTTCCTCTAAGGACAAGTTTAATTCAGGTTGTGGCTGGCCTGCTTTTACAAAACCTATTAATAGTAGTGCTGTATATGAAGAAGCCGATTATTCTCATGGCATGAGCCGCATTGAAGTAAGAAGTACTAGTGCAGATTCTCATTTGGGACATGTTTTTGAAGATGGGCCAGAAGAATTAGGTGGATTAAGATACTGCATTAATTCAGCAGCCTTAAGATTTATTCCAAAAGAGAAAATGAAAGAAGAAGGCTACGAGGAATATATGAAGTATATTTAAGTATTGTAAAGGGAGTTATAGTAAACGAGAAACTTAATATAGAAATTGTAAATAACACAAGGGATAGGGTATAATCAAACAATGGTTATAACCCTATTTTTATATGAAAATACAGTGATTAAACAATGGGTTAGGAGAGCAATTGTTAGACCCTTTCCCTTATAGATTTAAAATAAGCTAGGAAGGAGAGAGAAAATGTTAATTACAAATTGTCAAATAATCTTTAAAGATAAAATCGAAAAAGGTGCTGTAAGAATTGAAGACGGCAAAATTACAGCCATTAATCCTGAGAGGATGAAAGATGAAGAAATAGTAGATGCGAAGGACATGTATTTATCACCAGGATTTATTGATATTCATATTCATGGCGCAGGCGGATATGATACAATGGATGGCACAAATGAAGCCATAAATGGTATTGCAAAAGCTATTGCAAAGCATGGGACAACTTCATTTGTACCAACAACGATGACGATGAGCACAGCTGAGATTAATCAGTCTTTAAAAGTTATTGCACAGTTAATGGTAGATGGTACTGAAGGCGCTAATGTATTAGGTGCCCACTTAGAAGGACCATTTATATGTTCTAAGGCTATAGGTGCACAAAATCCTAAGTATTTAGTAAAGCCATCTATTGCAATTTATGAGGAAATGGTAAAAGGCTATGAAGCGACCATAGTGTCTATGACATTAGCGCCTGAATTAGAAGGGGCAAAGGCCCTTATTAAGTATCTAACCAATAAAGGCATTATTTGCTCAGTAGGACATAGTAAGGCCACATATGAAGAAGTGATGGAAGCTATTTCTTGGGGGATAGCTCATGGGACACATCTTTATAATGGAATGTCACCCATAGAGCGCCAGGGGTAGTAGGTGCTATCTTTGATAGTGAGATTACAACTGAAACGATTTCAGATGGGATACATAGTGACTATGCAGCCCTTCGTATAGCCTACAAACAAAAGGGTACAGATAAAGTTATACTGATCTCAGATGCGATGATGGCATGCTGCATGCCAGATGGCAAATATACCTTAGGTGGACAAGATGTATGCGTTGAAAATAGCGTGGCAAGGCTTGAAGGAGGCGCATTAGCAGGATCTGTATTGACCCTTGATAAAGCCATTTATAATGTATACACAAATTGCAAATTACCACTTTATGAAGTTGTTAAAATGGCCACCTACAACCCCGCTAAATTCTGCAAAGTAGCAGAGCATAAAGGACTTATTGCAGAAGGCTATGATGCAGACTTAGTTTTATTTGATGAAAATATTAAAGTAAGTAAAGTGTGGATTAAAGGGAGAGAGTTGTAGGACTTTTTATTTATGAGAAAATAAAAAGGTAATATATTGCAAATCTTATTTTGTAATGTATAATATATTTTGAAAATATAAAATATAGGGGGGCAAATTAATGAAAAAGGGGATTGTTATTTTAGGAGGCATTGTAGTAGTGGTTGCAGGGGGATTATATGGTGTGATGAAAGATATTCCTACCATGAAAGAAGCGAAAGTTGAACATATAGAGGTGAGTGCACTAAAGGATGGAACATATGATGGGGAGTTTAAGTTTAAAAGATGGCATAGCAATGTTGCGGTAACAGTAAAAGATGGGGTGATTGCAGATGCTAAGCTTTTATCAGATCCATTACCTCCTGAAAAAGCGATTAATGTATTTGATGAAATTGTAGAAGAACAAAAAAATGATGTAGATGCAGTAAGTGGCGCGACAGCTACATCAAAGGCTTATCTAAAAGCAGTAGAAAATGCCTTGAAGGAAAATGAGGCAGCAGAATAAAGAATAAGTATATCATTAAATTAATGTTCATTTAGAAATATTACATAATGTACAGAGGGTGTCGCAAAACCTTGCGACACCCTCTTAGCATTTATATACACTTCTATTAATACTATAATTTACTATTATACTCTTCACAAGCTTCAAAGAAACCATCTATTGTATCCATAGATACTAATGGTGCTAAGTCACATCCTGAAGATAATACAAAGTGAGGATATTCTTTCATTTTCTCTAATAACTCAGTTGTCACACCTTTAATAGATTCTTTAGTTCCTTGATAGAAAGCTGTAGATGGGTCAATGTTACCAAATACTAAGATATCTGGTGGGATTTGTGGTAAAATCTTCGTCATATCTACTGCATTACCATAGTGATGTCCTTTAGCACCTGTGTTATACATAGATTGAACTGATTTTGTAACATGGCCACAGTCATGTAAGATAACATAGAAACTGCTATCTTGTACTGCATCTACTAAACGTTTTACGTATACAGATGAGAATACTTCTAATTGTTTTGGTGAAAGTAAACCTGCTGTTGGTTCTGCTAAGAAGATACCATTTGCACCAGCTTTTTTGTACTCTAATGCACGGTTTATTAAAAACTCTGTACATTTTTCTAAGAGCTCTTTCATAGCTTCAGGTTCTTTCATTGTCATCATTAACGCTTGTTGTACTTCTAATAAGTTAGCAGCTAATGAAAATGGTCCTAATTGTCCCCCAAAGATTGGACGGTCTGTAATTAATTTTTGTGCCTCTACAATGGCATCTAAGAAAATATCTACACGTCCGCTATGTACATCTGGCACTTTAAGATTATGAATATCTTCAACTGTACTAATTAATGGATCTTTTACAGATGGTGCTTCAGTATCTTTAAATGTAACTTTTGCCCCAAAAGCTTCACTATCTACTGATAAATCCATTCCTGTCATAGCTGCAATCATAGCAGGATATTTTTTAATAATAGCTGCCATCGTTTCAGCCATTTTTTTACCATCATTCACTGTTTCAATAACACCCATTCCTGTTAGAGGTAAGCATGGGAAATAAAGAACTGGTAAAATTCGTGTATCTTTTGCATCTATAATTTCTTGTGACCACTCATCCATATTAAATTTCATGGCACTTCATCCCTTTCTTAACTTAATCTATATTACCTATTAGCATTTACTTATTCATTAGGTTATGCCAAGAATTCTCCTCAGTATTCTTGCAAACCTCATTCTCTCCACCTGCTGCAATAATAACAAGAAAAAGGGGTATGGTACAGGGAC
>CALGWE010000482.1:0-2445 GCA_937935915.1 uncultured Clostridia bacterium | reverse complement strand
TATTTCTAAGTTTTGTAGAACAAAATTCTATAATAATAATGAGTACCGCTAGACCAATAATAATAGCTCCTGCTTCATGCCATCTATAGGAACTCATGGCAAATATTAATGGGGCACCGATTCCTCCAGCTGCTACTAAACCTAATATGGCTGCATCTCTTATATTCATATCAAAACGATAAATAAGGGTGGATAAAAAGCTAGGCAGTAATTGTGGGAGTATGCCATATCGGATTTTTTCAAAAGTGGTACAACCTAATGCGTCAAAGGACTCTAGTATATGGGTATCCATGTCTTCTATAGCTTCTTTATAAAGTTTACAGAGCATTCCAATGGAGATGAAGGACATGCTGAGAAGTCCTGCAAAAGGCCCTGGTCCTGTTACCCTAATGAACATTAAACCATATACAAAAGCTGGCACAGTTCGAATGGCCATAATCAACATACGAATCACAAATGCTACTGGTCTTGGCACCACATTAGAAGCTGATAAAAAGGCTAATGGTATAGCTAAAACGCCCCCTACTATTGTGCCTAAAAAGGCAATGCAAACTGTTTCCAAAAGTAAGTAAGGCACCCCTTGCATCGTTAAATTAAAGAGCAATGCCTTATCCGGTTGTAAAATCCCTGTGATAATGCCCCTCGCGATATTGAGTCCATCTTCTTTAATGGCACCTATAGCGCCTACTTGCATGCTCCATATTACCAAAGCAATGATTAAAATGAAGGTACTTATTTTTTCCAATGCCTTAGAAGGATATTTCTCTAAGGCCATAGCAATCTTATCTTCCATCTTTTCACCCCCTCCTTAAGTTAAACGTTTTCTTAAAGCACGACTAATGCTTTCAATGATAAATACAGTCACATATAACATGAGTAAAATCATGCCCACACAGCTATATTCTCGCCAACCAATCTTTTCGTTTAAGATAAGTCCAATGCCTCCCGCACCTACATATCCTAATATAGCAGCATAACGTACATTCCCTTCAAAGCAAAATAAAGTCGTAGATAAATAAATCGGTAAAACCTGTGGTACTACGGCTTTTATAAAAGCATATAACTTACCATTTCCCATAGATTCCATGGCTTCAAAAGGCCCCATAAAAACCGTTTCAATTTGTTCATACATGATTTTACCTACATAGGCAAAGGTGAAAATACAGATTGAAATAGTTCCTGCAAAGCTTCCAAGTCCAAATATGTAAGTGGCAATAAGGGCTGTCACTAAGGTTGGAATCGCTCTTAATATACTAATCAAAAGACGGGTTAGTCCTACTAGTACCCTAGATTTCATAATATTAGAAGCTGCAATAATAGCGAAGAATTGCCAAAAGTGCCCCTACCAAAGTCCCTAAGAAAGACATTTGAATCGTGGCAATAAGTGGCCCCCACACCTTTGCCCCATAGCTTATATCTGGTGGAAACATTTGCCCTAATAATACGAAGAACTCCCCACCTCTCTCCAATAACACACTGAGTTTAAATCCTGTAATCATTACCGAAAGATAAGTAAATGCAATGACAATGAGCAAGATTAAAGGTACCATAGACCTTTTCTTTGTCACACATTTGCCATTAGATAGTACTAATTGTTTCCCCTGTAACAAACTTTGCATGCTTTTCATCCTGAGTCACCTCCTTTTCTTCCCCATAAATACTTTCTAATACAGCTTCATTCACCTCACTTACCTTGCCATCAAAGACGATTTTCCCAGCCTTAATCCCAATAATACGATCTACATATTTAAGGGCCATATCAATATGGTGAATATTAATAATCACTGTAATATGGTCTTCCCGATTAATTCGCTTAAAGTCTTCCATAACCTGCACTGCTGTAATAGGGTCCAATGAAGCAACTGGCTCATCAGCTAGAATAATCTCTGGTCTTTGAAGTAATGTCCTTGCTAAAGCCACCCTTTGCTGTTGCCCTCCTGATAATTGATCCACTCGCATATACGCCTTATCTAATATGCCTTCTCGGTCTAATGCTTCTAACGCTTCTATCTGCTCCTTCTTTGTAAATATCCCCAAAAGCACCCGCCAAAAAGGTATATCCGATACCTTAGCCGTTAATACATTTTGAATCGCCGTAGTACGTGGCACCAGATTAAAAGACTGAAATATCATTCCTATTTTTCTTCTAAAACGCCTCAAACTTTTGCCCTTTAAACTACTGACATCCTCATCATTCACCGTTAATTTCCCATCTGTAATACCAATCATCTTATTAATAGAACGAATAAGTGTAGACTTCCCAGCCCCCGAAAGCCCTATAACAGCCACAAATTCCCCCTGCTCAATCTTAAGATTTACATCCGTTAACGCCTTAAATCCATTACTATACTCCTTATTCACATGCTCAAATAAAATCATAGCCCTCCCCCTTCCATCCTATTACATCTTTCCCCTTACCCTATTTATTCTCATCCTTACACTTCT
>CALGWE010000481.1:0-1589 GCA_937935915.1 uncultured Clostridia bacterium | reverse complement strand
ACGTTCCTGAATTTTAATACGTGCTTTTAAGGCTTTTCCTCTAGAAGCTTCAGCATTATTTGTAGCAGTTTCTCTAAGTTTTTCAATTAAGGCCGCATTACGTTTGATTTCTTCAGTATCTTCGTGAGCAAGTTCTTGAAGTTCCACCTTACGTGCAAGAAGAGAGAAGTTATAATCAATATAAGAACCATCGAATTCTTGAAGCTCTTTGTTTTCAAGGTGAATAATTAAAGCAGTGGTCTAATAAATAGCGATTATGTGTCACAATAAGCATTGTACCTTTATAAGCATTAATAAGGTTTTTAAGTGAATTAAGGTTTTCAAAGTCTAAGAAAGCATCTGGCTCATCCATAATCATTAAATCAGGTTGTGCAAACATTTCTTTAATAACTTGAATGAGTTTAAATTCCCCACCGCTTAATTCAGAAAGCATAAGGTCTTTATGTCTTGTAAGCTCTGCAAGATTAAGTTGTCTTGTAATGATGCTTTCATAATCTTCACCACCAATGGCTTCAAAAGCATCTAATGTTTCTTGATATTTCTCAAGAAGAGAATCAAGTTCTGTAGCTGTAGCCATTTCATCACAAATGGTTTCTAATTTACCTTTAAGGCGAAGTGACTCTTGGGCAATATATTCAAACACTGTCATTTCTTGTGTTTTATCTGATTTAGAAAATTGATTGACATAACCAATACGACAGTTTGGTGCAATATCTAATGTCCCCTCGTACATATATTTTTCAGGATCCATTATAATGTCTACTAATGTACTTTTACCACTACCACTCATACCGATAAAAGCACAGTGTTGTCCGTCCTCTAATGTAAATGAAATTTTATCAAATAAATCCTTGTGTGGGAATGAATAAGAGAAGTTATTAACTGTTATCATAAAATTACCTTTCTATATCTATCTTATGCTACAAAAAAGAGCTTATAAAAATAAGCTCTTTTAATTGTTGTGCACTCAATTTTTTTCATAAGTTAAAACTATTATGGATACTAGTATAACATTGATTGCATGGAGTTTCAATAAGAGGATTTTAGGGGAAGTTTGGGAGTAAAATGTTTTTGAAATATAAATAATATTAATAGGTTATGAAAAAAATGCATATTAAGGGCATTATAATCACATAATGTTCAATTAAAGTGCAGGATAGTCAGTTAACATTGAAGAAGTCATGGAGGGGTAGTAGGTTAAAGGGGAGGAGGAGAGAGTTTATGAAAAGGAGAAAAAAAGCAATTTACCATGTATTTGCACAAATGAGTATGATGTTTTTGGCTATATTCATGCTTTTTGGTACTGTAAGTCAAAATATCTATGCACAAGCTGCAACTACAACCAAAATTATGCCATTAGGAGATTCTATTACAGATTGTGACTTTTGGCGAACAATGTTATTTAATAAGTTAGATGAAAATGGCTTTAATGTAGAATCAGTTGGTTCCCAATATGGTCATCATGAAGGGCATAGTGGTATGCTCGTTACACAATTAGCCGCAACAAATAATCTTGAAAAATGGCTTGATGCATCTAATCCTGATATTGTAATGATGCACTTTGGTACAAATGACTGCTGGGGAAATAC
>CALGWE010000480.1:0-1589 GCA_937935915.1 uncultured Clostridia bacterium | reverse complement strand
CTACAACCTTTACATCAATACCTTTAGGTGCTTTAATTTTGCCATCCCTACCCTCTAAAAGTGGCTTACCCTTTTCATCAAAATCAGCAACTTCTAATGTAATCTTATCTGTACCTACTTCAATAGGTAATGTTGGTAATTCTTCACCCCAACTCATATTGTTCCAATCAAACTTTTTCCCAATCTTATTCATATAGGCTAAAACTTGACTACCTATAATCACAGCATTTTTTTCGCCATCTTTGGTAAATCGTCCTTCAGCTAACTTATAATCTGCTTCATCCATTACAACAGCCTGCATAGAATAAATACTTCTTTGTTTCCCAAAAGTAATATAAACTTCTGTTTTTAATTGGGGAATGACACGATCTACATTAGGGATTTTTTCTATTTTTTTCACAATCTCATCTGTCAGTTTAGGGGCTTCATCACCGCCCCAACTATAGTTATAAATATTTATAAGGGTTAAATCTCCCCACTGGGCAAATTGTTCTTCCATATTTTGATCCATAGCAATTCCTAAAGATAACATCAGTACAATAGAAACTGTTCCTATTACAACGCCTAATACGGTAAGTGTGGTACGTAGTTTACGTCGCCATAAGGAACGTATACTCATACTAATTAAATCACTAATCCTCATCTAGCATCATCTCTTCTTTTTTCTTTTTACGTTTCTTTATTACAACAATTCCACCTACAATAAGTACAATAAGAATGGCACCACCACCTGCGATATATTGCCATTTAGGCCCTTGACTAATCTCTTCCATTGGCATTTCATCATATATTGGCATCTCATCATCTATTTCCATAGCTGGCTCAACTTCAAAGCTAAACTCTTCAATAATTTGTTTTGCTTCTCCTGTTGTATCTTCATAATCAATAATAAGCTTTCCTGTTAAAATACCTTCTTGTTCAGGAATTAATATTGGTGAATAAGTTTCTTGCGCTTGACTTTCAAGTCCACCAATAAACACCTTATTATCTTGTACGCTAAAACCTTCCCCTTCGATATGTACAATAACATTTGTTACATTTGTTTTACCTGTATTATAAATAGAAGCTGAAAGGGCTGCTTCCATACCAACTTGTCCTAAATCTACGTTAATATCACCAATTTCGATTTTAGTTGCTTGCTCTACTGGAATCCCAATATTTTCTGTAGCTGTTACTTCTGTACCATCTTTATCTTCATAAGCCATTTCTAAGCTTACTTCATAAGTTTTAGGTGCTGCACTAGGAATCGTATACATTGTAATTTTCTTAGTTTGTGTTTCACCTGGGTTTAAGTCTGCAATATAAAATGTATTACTTGCTTTAACTGGAGCAAATACTGTTCCTGTATTATTATCACCTTGTTCTACAATTTTTAAGTTTGCTTTTAAATTATGTACTGATTCTTTTTTGCTTGTATTTAAAAAGCCGATTTCAAGTTCAAAGTTTTCTCCAGCTTTAACAACTACTGGATTTACTGAGTATTCACCAATAATAACTTTTGGTTTTCCTTTTTTATCTTTGTCATCGCCTTCTGTTTTGTTATCTTCTTCGTCCTTTTTAGGATTTGTAATATTAACGCTACCATATTG
>CALGWE010000479.1:0-2600 GCA_937935915.1 uncultured Clostridia bacterium | reverse complement strand
AAGTAAAGGGTGGAGTAGAAGCTGGTAAGAAATTAATGAACAGCTTGAAGCTTTGTATATTAGCGGTTAGCTTGGGGGATGCAGAGACTTTAGTAGAACATGCAGCATCAATGACTCACTCACCATATAGTAAAGAAGAAAGAGAAGCAGCAGGAATTAGTGATGGATTAGTAAGACTTTCTGTTGGGTTAGAAGATGTTGAAGACATTATAGCTGATTTAAAACAAGGTTTGGATCAAATATTATAAATAAATATTAAGATAAATAGATAAAAGAGGATATTACTTAGGTTAATAATCTAAGTAATATCCTCTTTTATTTATTAGGAAATATCATAAAGTTTTGATTCACAAGCTAGAATCAATATGATTGATTTAGTATAGCTTATCTAATAATGGATAATAAATCAAATTGAATTTATTTTAGATTAGAAAAATTTAAAAAATTGAAAAAATTGTGCTACTATGATATGGGGTAGAAATTTTAGATATAAGAGGGAATGATGAAGGAAAAAGAATAAAAAAACAGCTACTTGTTAGTAGATAGGAATTAAATTATTTTTATGTAAAAAGGGGGAACTTAATATGAGTAAGATAAAAAAAGGGGTATTATTTATTTTAGTATTTATAGGAGTATTTTTTATAGGATGCTCATCTATAGGAAATAATGAGAAAGATACATCTACAGAAAAAAATGTTTCAAAAGAAGAGGCTAAATCCATGTATAAGACTATGTGGGATATTCGAAATTTTGAAGAAAATGCACGACATTTCTTTTCAATCGGTCAAATTCCAGGATTTGTTCACCTTTACTCAGGTGAGGAGGCTATTGCGACTGGGGTATGTGCTAACCTGACTGATAAAGACTACATTACTAGCACACACCGAGGACATGGACACTGTGTGGCTAAAGGTGGAGACCTTAAAAAAATGATGGCTGAAATCTTTGGTAAGTCTACAGGGCTTGGTAAAGGTAAGGGTGGCTCTATGCATATCGCTGACTTGGATAAAGGAATCCTTGGTGCTAACGGTATGGTAGGTGGAGGCTTTGGTCTTGCGACTGGTGCTGCTATGCGTAACAAATATCTAAAGACTGATGATGTTGCTGTATGTTTCTTTGGTGACGGTGCTGCCAACGAAGGTAATTTTCATGAGTGCTTAAACATGGCCTCTATTTGGAATCTACCTGTGGTATTTGTAAATGAAAATAACCTTTTTGCAGAATCAACACCACAATGGTATTCATCAGGTTCACCGACAATTGCTGAACGTGCACAAGCTTACAATATGCCAGGAGTTCGCGTTAAAGACTTATTTGCTGTTTATCAAGTGGCTAAAGAGGCCGTTGAACGTGCGCGTCGTGGAGATGGTCCAACGTTAATTGAAGCTATTACTTATCGTAACCATGGCCATTTCGAAGGAGATGAGCAAAAATACAAAGCACCAGATGGAATCGAAAAAGAATGGGCAGATGTGGATGCCTTGGAAGTATTTCGTGACCTTGTAACTGAAAAGGGTATCCTTAGCCAAGATGAATTGGATGAGATTGTTGCCCAATCACAAAAAGATGTTGAAGATGCAATCCACTTTGCTCAAGAGAGCCCAATTCCAAAAGAAGAAGCTCTCTACGAAGACGTATTTGCAGACTGATTGAGGAGGATTCATAATGACTAGAGAAACATTATTTATGAAAGCCATCAATGAAGGGCTCGATCAAGCCATGGAAAGAGACGAGCGAGTTGTTCTTCTAGGAGAGGATATCGCAGGTGGTGTTAATGTTGAACACTTAGAAAATAATAACGAGGATGCCTGGGGCGGTGTCATGGGTATCACACGAGGATTGATGCCGAAATATGGCAGGGAACGTGTTATTGATACTCCGATTTCTGAGCACGGCTATTTATCAGCTTCGGTGGGTATGGCGCTTACGGGACTAAGACCTGTACCAGAGTTGATGTTTAATGATTTTATTGGATTCTGTTTTGATGCCCTATTAGGACAGGCATCTAAGATGCGTTACATGTTTGGAGGAAAAGCTAAAGTTCCTATGGTTGTGCGTACTATGCACGGTGCGGGTGCTTCAGCTGCGGCTCAACACTCCGGCTCATATTACGGTCTCTTTGGATCTATTCCAGGTATTAAGGTAGTTGTTCCTGCTACACCATATGATGCTAAAGGTTTACTATTGGCGTCAATTGAAGATGATAATGTTGTTATTTTTTCTGAGGACAAAACCCTCTATGGCTTAAAAGGGGAAGTGCCAGAAGAATACTATACTGTACCAATTGGAAAGGCTGCCGTTCGTAGAGAAGGTAAGGATTTAACAATTGTGACAATTGGTAAGATGTTGTATGTAGCTTATGAGGTCGCAGATCGTTTAGCAAAAGACAACATTTCTGTAGAAGTGATTGATCTTCGTACAGTTGCTCCATGGGATGAAGAAACAGTGTTAAATTCCGTGAAGAAAACGGGTCGTTTGGTTATTGTGGATGAGGCAAACCCGCATAACAATACTGCAACTGATATTGCATCTGTAGTTTCAGATAAAGCTTTTGATTATCTTGATGGACCAGTGAAATGTGTTTGTGCACCAAATACTCC
>CALGWE010000478.1:0-2268 GCA_937935915.1 uncultured Clostridia bacterium | reverse complement strand
GGTTATCATGTGAAGCAAGAAGGCAAAAATGAGGTTGTCATTACTGAGCACTATGTAGAAGGGGCAAAACCTGTTGAAACACGTATTTTACCACTTAAAACCAATGGACGTTATACTTTGGTTGAGGTACAACTCGTGACAGGTAAAACACATCAAATTCGTGCCCATTTAAGCCAAATAGGGCATCCAATTATTGGAGATCCTAAGTATGGTGATCAGCTTGAAAATAAATACTTTGTAAGTAAATATGGTTTACGTTCACAGATTTTATGTGCTTATAAAGTGAAATTTGAACTTTGTAAGGAACCATTTGTGTATTTACAAGACCGTGTATTTACAGTACCTGCGCCTAAGATTTATTCAGAAATCTGTGCAGGTGAATCATTAATATAATAACTTACTAACGTTTAGAAGTTTAGCAAAGAATAGCATCAATTATAAGGTTTAGTGAAATTAAACTTTATAATTAATGCTATTTTGATTTTATAGCTATTAAAACCATTTTCGCATATGGGCGTAACTACTAGAATATTTATATAAAAATATAGACTTTACAATGACCTCCTAAAATATGATTAATAGATTAAAAGGCTTTTTAAGCTAAAGGATAGGAAATATTTTTTATAAAATAAAAAGTAAGGAGAGTTAATATGAAGGGGTATATAAAACTAATAGTAGTAATAAGTGCTGGAATGATCATAAGTGGCTGTAATCAAATAAATCAATATAATCATGAGGTAATGAGACAGTCAGAGTTAGTTAAAATGGTGAGAAAATTAGATAGAGAAGAAGTTACTAAAGATACAAGTAACCCGTTTTTCTTTAATGATGACTGTAAGAATGTTATGTATCAAGGTGAATTTTCTTTGGGTGAAGGGGTTATTACGAAAGATATTAATTTATCTATTAAAGAAGTTGCACAATTAAAAGAAGGCAAGTTATACGAACTAAAAATACAAAAGGATGAAACACTCATCAAGGAAGGTTTAGATATAAATAGATTAGATCTTGGTTATTTTTATGTGCAGGCTGATAAAATTTATAGATGTACCTCTAGTGAAGAAAATCTAAAGTTATTAGCAAATAATGTGTTGCCTAAAGAGAGTGAGATTGTTTGTCAAAATAAACCACTAAAAGATAGGCTTAATGAAGAAGAAAAAGGGTGGCATCACTATATAGAAGTAAATGATAACCAAATAGCATCTCATGGGTATAGTAATCTTGTTGAAACAGGCTATTATGAAACATTTATATGGGAAAAAGAGGGTGGTTTAATTGCATATAGAAGTGGATGGGGAGCAGGACGAGATCACATTGGATTATCACTTTAAATCATTTAGATAAAAATCAAATAGATATGGCATATTATATCATTTATATATTTGACTCAGAAGAAGACTGGAAAGGAAGTGGAGAATGTATGATTCAACTGGGACGAAACAAGCGGAAGATATATACTGCTAGATTAGGTGGCTTAGTATGTTTTTTTAAAATGCTGCCCCCTCTTTAAGAAAGAGGGGGTAGTAAAATATAAATTAAAACATGAAATCAGTAATACAGTTACATCACCATTAAATCAGAATTATAGGTATTCGCAATTTCAGAAGCCATTTCAAATTGCTCTTGAAGAAGACAGAGATTAATAGCTTTATCATATTCTGTTCTTGAAATAAGTAGGCGAATCATGTCATAATAAGATTTTCCCTGAGCGTAATAAACAAGGGCACGTTCAGGTGCTACTTTTTCGGCACATTTACCAGCTAATAAGTAGTGAGCTTCCTCAGCTTCGGCAGCAGCAAGGAGTAGGGTGGTAGAATCAATTAAAATAGGTTCTTTTAGTTTCTTCGCACAATCTAGCGCAGAGTAATAATCTTCAAGAGCTAAAAAGATTTCAAAAGCTTCTTCATAATGCTTGGTAAAGTAAAGTACAAGGCTGAATTCATTAAGATAGGAAAAACCTTTTTGCTTGTCCTCTATTTTAGGGCAATTATTAAAAGCTTCATAAGCTTTAAGTGGTTCGTAAGCTTTAAGATAGTTGATACCAGCTTCAAAATAAAAGCCATCCTTTTCATAGAGCTTAGCTGCTTTAAGTGGTTTTTGATAACTATAAAAAGAAGCAGCTTTTTTATGATTATCAATCTGCAAGCAGAGCTTGGCACCTAAATCATAGAAACCATGCTCTTCAGCAACTGCAAGTGCCTTTGAATAAAGACCTTGTTTTTGATAGCATCGCAGATTGCCTGTTTTTGAATGGCATCGTACTGAATA
>CALGWE010000477.1:0-3201 GCA_937935915.1 uncultured Clostridia bacterium | reverse complement strand
TTTGTAATGGCCCACGCCCAAAGTAAGGATGCATGGATTACTGTACAGGGGCATATGAATAGTATAGCTGTAGCAATTATGACTGGCGTAAGTGCGATTATTCTAGCCCAAGGCGTTGTACCTAATTTAGAAACCATTGAGAAAGCTAATGAAGAAAAGATTCCTGTTTTCACATCTGATAAAAGTAGTTTTGAATTAGCTCATGAACTAGGAAAATTATTAGAGTAGGTGAGGCATGAAGGTATATTATGATTTGCATATCCATACAGCGGCATCTCCTTGTGGTGATGAACTCATGTCACCACATAATATTGTCAATATGGCAAAGTTACAAGGATTAGATGTCATTGCAATCACAGATCATCAAACAAGTTGTAATGTACAGGCGGTTAAAGAAGTAGGCGAGCAAAATGGGCTATTAGTGATTCCAGGACTTGAGATAGAATGCGCAGAAGAATTTCATTTAATTGCATTATTACCTACTTGTAAGGCAGCAAAAACTATAGAAGAAACGGTTCAAAAAGGTATGCTAAAAATAAAAAATAAGCCCAAAGTCTTTGGCCAGCAAATGCATTTTAATGCCCAAAGTGAAGTGATTGATGAAATAGAAGATTTTTTATTAGTAGCAACCTGTATGACGGCCCACGAAATTGCAGAAAAGGTAAGAGCATTAAATGGGATAATTTATCCGGCACATATTGATAGAAACAGTTATAGCATTATAAGTCAATTAGGTGTTTTACCAGAAAAGCCGTCATTTACAGCCTTAGAAATCTCTAAAGAAGCTCATTTAGAAGTCTATATGAAAAAGTATAAGGGGTATCATATTATACAATCTTCTGATGCCCATTACTTACAAAACATTAGTGAAAGGCAGCAGTTTATAGAATTACCAGAGATAAGTATAAATGCATTATTTAATTGGTTTAAGTATTAGGTTGTTCAAAAATAAAATCATAAAGTAAAGTTATAGAAATAAGGAGGATGACCTATGGGATGTGAAGGTTGTACCAATCAATTAACAGAAAGCTTATACAAGAAATTAGAAGAATTTATCGATGATTTACCACAAAAAGAAGGGGCACTTATTGCTGTACTTCATAAGGCACAAAGTATATTTGGCTATTTACCTCCTGAGGTACAACAATTTGTGGCCAAAAAGTTAAATGTACCTGTGGCACAAGTATATGGTGTTGTAAGCTTCTACTCCTTTTTTACAATGACACCTAAAGGAAAAAATCCTATTTCTGTGTGCTTAGGTACAGCTTGTTATGTAAGAGGTTCTGATAAGGTACTTCAAGCCTTTAAGGAAGAGCTAGGGATAGAAATTGGTGAAACCACAAAAGATGGGTTGTTTTCATTAGATGCCTTAAGATGCGTAGGTGCCTGTGGACTTGCACCAGTTGTTATGATTGGTGATAAAGTATATGGCAAAATTACGTCTAAAGAGCAAGTTAAAAGTATTTTAAATGAATACCGCTAATTAAAGGGGGAAATGGTTATGCCAAAAATCATGTCTTTAGATGAACTTAAAAATTTACGTGATAAAGTAAAAAGTCAAGTGGATCTGCGTGAAAAAGGGGAAAAGGTAGAACAAATGGCAGTCATTAGAGTGGCTATGGCAACTTGTGGTATTGCAGCTGGTGCAAGAGAAGTAATGAATTTCTTAGCAGAAGAAGTGGCAAAACGTCATTTAAATAATGTAGTCATTACACAAGGAGGATGTATGGGCTATTGCTATGCAGAGCCTACTGTAGAAGTTAAATTACCAGGGCAAGAAAGCATTGTTTATGGCCATGTTACCAAAGAACGTGCTTTAGAAATATTAGAAAAACATGTTTTAGGTGGGGAAATGATAGAGGGAATCATTCCTACAGGACACAAATCCCTAGATGAATAATAAGGAGGGGGCAAAATGTCTAAGTATACAATGCATATTTTAGTATGTGGTGGTACGGGTTGCATGTCTTCACATTCTATGGAAATTGTAGAAAATCTAAAGAAGTACATAGCCGAGGCAGGAATGCAGGATATGGTACAGGTACTTAGAACAGGATGTTTTGGTTTTTGCGAAAAAGGGCCTGTTGTTAAAATCTTACCGGATAATACTTTCTATGTACAAGTAAAACCAGAAGATGCAGAAGAAATTGTAAAAGAACACATTGTGAAAGGACGTAAGGTTGCAAGATTATTATATACAGATCCAACTAACCAAAGGCACATTTCTGATTCTAAGCATATGGAATTCTATAAGAAACAGATGCGTGTAGCACTTAGAAATTGTGGATTTATTGATCCGACTAATATTGAAGAATATATTGCCAGAGATGGTTATGCCGCACTTGCAAAAGTTCTAACAATGAATCAAGAGGATGTCATTAATGAAGTGAAAAAATCAGGTCTAAGAGGGCGTGGTGGTGGTGGTTTCCCTACTGGCTTAAAATGGGAATTTGCTTATAAAAATAAATCGGATCAAAAATACGTTGTATGTAATGCAGATGAAGGAGACCCAGGTGCTTTCATGGATCGTTCCATCTTGGAAGGAGACCCAAACTCAGTTGTAGAAGCTATGGCTATTTGTGGTTATGCTATAGGGGCACAAAAAGGGCTTGTTTATATTAGAGCTGAATATCCACTAGCCATTAAACGTTTGGAAGCAGCAATTAACTCTGCTAGAGAATATGGACTTTTAGGGGATAATATTTTAGGCACATCATTTAGCTTTGATATTGAAATACGTTTTGGTGCAGGTGCTTTTGTATGTGGGGAAGAGACTGCTTTGATTCATTCTATGGAAGGGAAAAGAGGAGAACCAACAACGAAACCACCATTCCCAGCAGCAAGTGGTTACTGGGGTAAGCCAACAAATGTTAATAATGTAGAAACCTTTGCCAATATCCCAGTGATCTTTTTAAAGGGTGCAGATTGGTTTAATAAGATTGGAACAGAGAAATCTAAGGGCACAAAAGTATTTGCTTTAGCTGGAAAGATTAATAATGTAGGGCTTATTGAGGTGCCTATGGGCATTACCCTAAGAGAAGTTATTTATGATATAGGTGGCGGGATTAAAGATGGTAAAAAGTTTAAGGCAGTTCAAACTGGAGGTCCATCAGGTGGTTGTTTGACAGAAAAAGACCTAGATACACCTATTGATTTTGATAACCTGATTGCGAAAGGTTCTATGATGGGGTCTGGTGGTAT
>CALGWE010000476.1:0-2105 GCA_937935915.1 uncultured Clostridia bacterium | reverse complement strand
GAGCAGAGGACTGAAAATCCTCGTGTCGCTGGTTCGATTCCGGCTCTGGGCATTAATCAGAAAACCTTGTGATTAAGTAAATCTTAGTCATGAGGTTTTTTTGTTATATAAAAATTTAATTAGGTGATTGAAATAAGTCTTTTTTGCATACAATGTGAAAGTAAGTAAGTATTCGTTGTACATATAAAGGAGGCATATGAATGATCGATTTTATTAATCCAGAGTATATTAAGTTAAGTGTCATGGATTCAAACAAGGCAGAAGAGGTCATTAAACCATTATTAGTTCCAAATGAAAAAATAGAGATAGCCTTTAGAACTGTACGGGATAAAGTTATTTTTACATCCAAAAGAATTATTACTGTAAATATTCAAGGTGTATCAGGAAGAAAAGTTGATTATACAACAATCCCATATAGTAAAATACAGGCTTTTTCTATTGAAACATGTGGTACATTTGATTTAGAGAGTGAACTTAATATTTGGATTAGTAGCGTAGGAAAAATTCATTTTGAGATAGCTGGGGGATATGATATACAGAATATCAATAGATTGCTAAGTGAGTATGTACTATGATTAAGCAAAATTATGTACGGATTCAGGTGCGTGATAAAAGTAATACAGGGAAACCAATAGGTATTATAGGTGCATGCTGGAAAATTCATAATGAAGGTCGGCTATCCAAAGAGGATGAAATAAAGTTTTTAAAACTTGAAAAGTGGTTTACAAGTTTGTTACCCCAACCACCTTTTTATAAGGACGGAAATCCACAGAAGGCTATCTGCTACTTTAAAGTTGATGGTGCACAAGATATATTAGACAAGATTACACCATTAATGTAGTTATTAGATAAATACGAATATGAATATGAATATGATGTAGTATATACGAATTATATAGGTAAGATTATATATGAAGATAAATATCAAGTAGCGGTCATAGATAATGATAATAGAATAAATAAATTTATGACTAATAATGATCCAGATAAATAAAATGGACTAATAAAAGCTTCCTAGAAGATAAGTGAAGATTTATCTTTTAGGAAGTTTTTTATTAAGAGTTTTGAACTACAGAAGATTTAGCTGGTGTAAAGGTACGATTTACAATATAAATACCTAAACAAACTAAAATGAGTGCGGCAATGTTTTTTAATTCTAATATATTTTCACCTAGGAATATAGCAGATAGGAATGCACCGAATATTGGAGTAAGGCAGTTGTAGATTGCTACTTGTCCTACACTGTTATATTTTAATAGAACTGCCCATAATGAGAAGGCTACTGCAGATAGAAATGCCATATAAAGTAGCAATGCCATTGAACTAGGTGTAAATGGACCTAGTGAGCCGCCAAGCATATATCCAGCTAAAATGAGGATAAATCCTCCGATTGTAAGTTGGAAGCCCGTTACGACAAAGGTATCTTGGTGTTGTGTAATTCTTTTACCATAGATAGAAGCAGCAGAGAGAATGAAGGCTGCAAGTATTACAGATCCATCTCCTTTAAGGTTAAAATCTGAAAAGAGAGCACCACTATTACTACTATCTAGGTTAATAAGAATAATACCTATAAATCCAATAATACAGCCAAGTGCTTTTGAAAAACCAAGTTTTTCATTTTTGTAAATGAAATGAGCTAATAAAATACTGAAGAAAGCACCTGTTCCATTTAAAATAGAGCTTCTTACGCCTGAAGAGTATGCAAGTCCTAAATAAAAGAATATGTATTGAAGTGTAGTTTGTGAAACACCAAAAATAAAGACCTGTCCCCAAGTTTTAAGCGAGAAGCTTAAGAGGTTTTTCTTAGTAATAAGAGAAAGTAATAAAACTAGGAGGCCAGCTAAAGTAAAGCGGAAACCGGCAAAAAGAAATTTACCAGCTAAATCACTAGCTTCAATATTAAAAAGTTCATAGCCGATTTTAATACATGGATAAGCACTTCCCCAAAGTATGCAACATAGAGAAGCCGCTAGTGCTACGAACCAAGTTTGTGTAATAAACTTTTTGTTTTCCAAAGTAAGGAACCCCTTTCTAAGTATGAATTTTAAAACGCCTTATATATAGATAAACCATTTTAAATACTTTTATATGCTTGTATGTTTTAT
>CALGWE010000475.1:0-4759 GCA_937935915.1 uncultured Clostridia bacterium | reverse complement strand
TACACGAAGTGGCACTAGAGTTGTACCGCTCTCCTGAACTGGTGCAATTGGTGTGTTTAAGATTTGGTTATTTAATTTAAGTTGGATTTTATTTGGGCTTGCTAGACAAGAAATTGTGAATGCCGAAAGACTTATAGAGAATGTTATCCAATTTTTGGTAAACTTATTTATTGATTTCATATGTATACTCCTTTATATTATAAAATTTCCTAAAAAAATAGGACTAGGTAATATTATTATAGCATATATTTACTATGGACAAAGTAGATTTAAAAGTTAAAGTACAAATATTCAAATAAAAATAAAATATAATTATAAAAATATAAATATTGTGATAATATAAAAATAAGGGGCATAGTAGCCCCATTTTAGGAGAAAATTAGTGAAATCATTGAGAGGTGTTACTTGAAGTAGTTGAATCAGTAGTTTGATTTGGAGTTTCAGATGAAGTATCTATTGTGTTTGTAAGGCTACGAATGGTATATAAGATATTACCAGAAAGTGCATTCATAAGGTCAGGATTGCTTTCTAGTTTATCAACTTTCCAAGAATTATCCTTAAGAGAGAGGGAGATAGGAATAGATTCTACGAAATCTTGTTTGCTTTCATCAATACGTGTCACAATGACATCCTCAGCTTCTTTAACAATCTCATCATCTTTAGCACCATTGAAAGTCATCGTTAAGTCAGTATCTAGATAATCTAAAACAATACTTTCAAAGGCTTTCCCTAAGTCATAACATCTAAAGGTCACAGTAGCAGTTGCTTTAGTGGGGTCATTAGAATCAATGGTAACTTGTTCAACAGTATAAGTAAAGTCAGCCATCTTGCTAAAGAGTTTATTAGCAACTTGTGGAGAGATACTTTCTACTTTGTTTTTAAAGTTAGGAAAGTTATCTACATTTTCAGCATAGTACGTTTTTACAGAAGAATAGTCTTGATGTTGCATAGCTTGTAAAAAAGAACTTGTAGTTTCGCCGGGATTACGCTCTGGACCATTATTACAACCAGATCGGAAGAGCGTCGTGTAGGGAATGAACGTACTAAATATAAGAAAGAGAGTTCGCTTTTTCATAAAAACCTCCTAATGAGATATAAGTTTATATTTAATATTTACCAAAAGCATAAATCTTATCAAATTTTTTGAAGCTGTTTTAGTTTGAACAATTTAATAATGAGCCGGGGGGATGTGTAGCATTCTGATGTTAACCATTAAAGCGTGAAAAAATTAAAACTAGGAGGCGACGAAAATGTTAAGGTCCAATCAAAAACATAAAGGTTCAATAAAAAAACGTCTAATTTTAATGAATGCGTTATTTGCGGTCATACCATTGCTTATAGTAAATATCATTTCGAGTATTCAATCTGAGAAGGTTATGGAGCAAAAAAGTAGTAAGCTTACAACTGAGATGGTGAAACAGACTTGTGCAAATCTAGATTATTTTTCAGAGGATATTGAAAAGAATCTTAACAAATGCATTGTCAATAACCTGAATAATTCTGAGGATAATTTTGTAAATACATATATGCATCCTAAAGATGGGATTGCAAAAATATCAGCGTTTAACAGTATCAAAAATCAACTTGTAAGTGTAAGTGCATTAGAAAATGATATGGACAGTATAGCCATCGTTACAAAAGAGGGGAAAGTAATAGGTAAGTTAAGCAATTTAAACAATGAGGCAACTTTAAGCGTTAAAGACATAGAAGTAGCTGCCAATAAAAGTGTTTGGACATTGAATATAGGAGGAAAAGAAGGGGTCTACTATATTCGAAATATACAAAACACTATTACAGGTGAACAATTTGGGAAGATTGTTGTGCAAGTAAATATGGCTACTTTAAATGAACGACTTAAAGACGTTGCATTATTTAAAGGCGCTAATATTAGCATTGTAGATGAAGAAGGGAAAGTTGTATTAAGCTCTGATAATAATTTAAGCATATTACAAGATAAGATAAAAGACTATATAAAATCCGTAAATGGTGCTGAAAATGGTAGTGAAATGGTGGATGACTGTCTAATTGCCTATGCTGTAGGTCAAAATGGCTGGAAAGTTGTTTCAGAAATTCCTAAATCAGCCCTTACAAGTGATCTCAAACAAGTCACAAAATTAATATGGGGTTTAATCGCCATGATTATAGTAGCGGCAATCTGTGTAGGTGGCGTAGCAGCAAGTAGTATTACAAAGAGTATTGTTGAGCTTATGGAATTAATGAAGAGGGCTGAACAAGGTGATTTAACTGTTGCAGTTAATGTGAAAAGACATGATGAATTGGGAATGTTAGGCGACAGTTTTAATCATATGATATGTAATATTAGAGAACTTATTTTAGAAACGAAGCAGGTGGTTGCAGAAACACTTGAAGTAGGAGAAGGTTTAAGACAAAGCAGTGATCATTCTGTAGAAACCTTTGGGCAATTGGTATTTTCAATAGATGGCATTACAAATGGTTCTAATGCACAAGCAGAAAATATGCAAAATACAACTATTGCCATGGAGCACCTTTCAAGGAGCATTCAAGAAGTTATACAAAATACAGAGGAAATTTATAATAGTACACAAGGTGCTAGAAATATCATTAATGAAGCAGCAGATAGTATAGAATTGTTGAATCATACAATGGATGATTCAACGAGTGTTATGAAAAATATTCGTGAGGGCATAGATATACTGAATCAAAAAACAAAGAATATTGAACAGATTATGGCGCTTGTAGATGGTATTAGTGAAGAGACAAACTTATTAGCATTAAATGCTAGTATTGAGGCAGCTAGGGCAGGGGAGTTGGGAAAAGGCTTTGCAGTAGTTGCTAAAGAAGTTAAAAAGCTTGCAGAAGAATCTCAAAAGTCTACAGGCCATGTAAGAGAAACGTTAAATGATATAGAGGGTAAAACATCTTCTTGTGTAGCACTTGCAGAAAAAGCTAAGACAATATTTGCCAACCAAGCACAAGCTGTAGAAAAAACATATATTGCCTTTAATACGATTATAGAAATTTTAAAGAAGATAGATATGCAGTTAGGTGCAGTTAATGAAAAGACAGCACACATGGCTAATTTGAAAAATGAAATGAGCCAGAGAATGGAGAATATCGCTACTGCCACAGAAGAAAATGCTTCAGCTACAGAAGAAGTTAATGCATTAGGACTTGAACAAAAGGTCATGATGAATAAACTTAAGTGCTTAGCAGATCAACTTTCAGAAAGTGTAACAACACTAGAACAAACTACTCAAAACTTTAATATAGGATAAAACAAGGGTAGATTTTGATAATATATAGCATAGATAATTGTGGGATTTTATATATTTCAAATTGAATGATATCTATGCTATTATAGAAGTATAACGTAAGGTTTAAAGATAGGGATGAAAATATATTAAATAGGGGGAAACGTAATGACAGAAAAAGAGTTTTATGAAGCACAAAAGAAAGCATATGCACCTATGGTAGAGCTGTTTAATAGTGTACCAATAGGTGAAAGAATACCTTCTAAGTGGGAAGCACCAGAAGGATATACTTTAGAAAAGTTTGAGGTAGAGGGGATACCAGTAGAACGTTTGACACCTAATCATAAAACATCAGATTGTGTTATTTTTCATGCACATGGTGGAGGATATGTACTTGGGTATACTGATGCCTATAGAGAAGTTGGGGTAGCTTATTCTCAAATGGCAGGTGGTGCAGAAGTCATTAGCTTCGACTATCGTCTGGCACCTCAGTATACATATCCAGCAATTTTAGAGGATGCTGTTATAATTTATAAATGGTTATTAGAACAAGGCTATGATAATGACAATATCGTTATGGTAGGAGATTCAGCAGGTGGGAATCTAGTTCTTGTGACATCTTTATATTTAAAAGATCAACAAATGCCACTTCCAAAAGGTGTTATAGCTATATCACCTTGGTGTAAATTAGCAGCAGGGGCAGAGAGTTTTGAAAGAAATTTATATAAAGACTGTATTTTAGGTGCAGAAGGGATTACGATTGGTGATGAAGTATTTAAAGCAAGTTATGTAGGGGATGGAGATTATAAATGCCCATATATTTCGCCCGTATATGGAGATTTTAGAGGCTTTCCAAATTTATTAATTCAAGGTGGATCTTATGAAATGCTAGTGGATGATATGGTCACTGTCATTAATAAGGCAAAGGAAGCTGGCGTTAATGTACGAGCTACAATCTATGAAGGCATGTCACATGATTTTCAATTACTTTTAACTGACCTAGAAGAAAGTAAAGCCGCATGGGCAGAAATGGGAGAATTTATAAAAGATTTATTTGAAGGACAACAATAAAATTTAAGATAAAATTGGGGGATAGAAGATGGAAAGAGAACAGTATTTAAATGGACTTAGAGAACGTATGAAAATTGTGTTAGATCAAATAGAACCACTACCATTTGGGCAAAGAATTCCTTCTACATGGCAACCACCAGAAGGTTATCAATATGAAAAAATAGAAGTAGAAGGCGTAGTAATTGAACATTTAATACCAAATGAGAAAAAGACAGATATAGTAGTCTTTCATATACATACCGTGATGGAAGTATAGGTTATTCCAATATTGCAGGTGGTGCAGAAGTCTTTAATGTAGATTATCGCACAGCACCAACGGATATTTATCCAACCGCATTAGAAGATTGTGTGAAAGCTTATGAATGGGTATTAGCAAAAGGTTATAAAAGTGAAAATATTTTATTTATAGGAGATTCAGCAGGTGGTAACTTAGTGTTAACTGTAACACTTTACTT
>CALGWE010000474.1:0-1950 GCA_937935915.1 uncultured Clostridia bacterium | reverse complement strand
GAAAGATTACTTTCTTGCGGTCGAAGGGGAGATAAAATTATATATGCCGCTTATCCACATTGTACGGAGATAAAACAGAAAAAGAGAATAGCCCTGTGGAGTGCAAGAGACTCTCTGTCTTCTGTGGGTGTTGGGGGACTAGGTTGAAAGAATACTTTTCTGTGGTGGAAGGTTAGATAAAATTATATTACAAGATTTTTAAAGTTTGTACTAGGGTTTAAGAATGTCTCAAGGGCTCCTGTGAGGCGTGGGAGAGGTTGTTAGAGGGGGGAGAGGATAAAGTAAAGGGCTGGAAGAATATTCCTTTTAAGGATGAATAGGGGGCTTTGTGGATAGGGAGAGATGATTTGGAGAGTTTTAGGTATATTAGATGGAGAAATGGGGATAATAGAATTAGGCGGGTGGTGCCCGAGAGCTAGGCTTCTTAAAGCTTTGTGCTAGAAATGTTTCTAGTGAAACCTCAGCTATAACAGTAAGTCACTCCGGAGAGGATTCTAGATACTCACCGGCTATACATAGTGTGGATTTAAGTCTCTAAGGGAATATACCCTTGGGGACTTTTTTAGTGGTAATGAATGGAAGATTAAGACAAAACTTTAAATTTAAGAGGGAGTGTGATATAACTAAATGATACGAAAAATATTATGACGGAATGATAAGGAGAAGAGGATGCAGACTTTAAAGCGATTTATAAGTTATTATAAGCCGCATAGAGCGTTGTTCTGGGCGGATATGGGATGTGCGTTAACTTTATCAGGAATTGATTTAGCCTTCCCACTTTTAGTACGTTATTTGATGAATGATATTTATATATTACAAGATAAATCGATTATCCTAAAATACATTGGATTAATTGGTGCAGCATTATTGGGGATGTATGTGATTACATACTTCTGTCAATATTTCATTACTTCGTGGGGACATATCATGGGTGCTAGAATGGAATCAGATATGCGAAGAGAATTATTTGGACACTTAGAGAAACTTTCATTTTCATATTATGACGAAGTGAATACAGGTAAATTAATGTCTTGTATCGTTAATGACTTATTTGATATTTCAGAGCTTGCACATCATGGACCTGAAGATATATTTATTTCTACTATTAAGATTATAGGAAGTTTTATTGTTTTAAGTATGATTAATCTTAAAATGGCGATGATCTTGATTTTCTTTACAGGGATGATGTTATTCTTTGGAATGTATTATAATCGCAAGATGAAAGCAGTATTTAGAAAGAACCGTGAAAAAATTGCTAAGGTAAATGCCATTACACAAGATGCTTTAGGTGGTATTCGTGTTGTAAAATCATTTGCCAATGAACATATTGAGATGAGTAAGTTTGATGAAGGAAATGAAGAGTTCGTATCTACTAAATGTGAGAGCTATGAAATTATGGGACGTTACTTTAGTGGAAATGGATTCTTTAAAAACTTATTATATTTAGCAGTAGTATTGGTTGGCGGTTACTTTATCACAACAGGTGAGATGAGTATAGCAGACGTTACCGTTTATATCTTGTATATTAATACTTTTTTAAACCCTATTGAAAAGCTTGTTAACTTTACAGAGCAGTTCCAAAAAGGATTTTCTGGATTTGAACGTTTCTTAAAGATTATGGATACAGAACCTGAAATTCAAGATATTAAAGGTGCTAAAGTCTTAAAAGAGGTAAAAGGTGAGATTGAATTTGAAAATGTGTGCTTTAGCTACAATGATGAAAAAGATATTTTAAAAGATGTCAATATTCATATTCCAGCAGGTAAGACGGTAGCCTTAGTGGGACCTTCAGGCGGTGGAAAAACGACCTTCTGTTCATTGATTCCTAGATTTTACGAAGCAACATCAGGCTGCATTAAGGTAGACGGTAAAGATATTAAAGGTTTAAAACAAACTTCGCTAAGAGAGGCTATTGGGATTGTACAGCAAGATGTATATTTATTTTATGGG
>CALGWE010000473.1:0-1842 GCA_937935915.1 uncultured Clostridia bacterium | reverse complement strand
AGCCATACACTACCTATCACAATAAAATGCTTACCTGTTAGCCCTTTTAAGTGATCAAATGATGTATAGGCTAATATAAGGCATATAAAGCTTACAATAAAGGCATTACGATAAGGAAAACAATAAGGATAATCGAAACCATGCCATATTAAGTTGAGCGAACTTATATTAAAGCTTATATAAAAAATGACAAGTAATACGGCTGCCTTTAGCTTATTTCTTAATTTTATTTCTTTATTCAAGAAGTAGCTTATTGTAAGGCTCAATACAAGGCTACCTATGAATATATTAGGAAATCCCCTCTCAAGTTGTTCAAAATTAAAGGTACCTATAAAGAATTTACTGATTAAATCATTCAAATGAAATGTAAGTTGTGGTAAACTTTCATTAAGGCGAAAATTCATTTTTCCTGTTTTTAAAGAAAATAAAGTTGGTAAAAGTAAAACGGCTACAAGACCACCTGCACCTAGAGAAGCAAATATAAACTGACCGACAATCTTTTTTAATGGGAGAAGTTTAAAATTTTTTTGGCACAATGTATAGATAAAATAAATAACACTCGTTAGACATAACATATAGCCTATGTAGTAATTACTATAAATACATAGTGCTAGGCTTATTAAGTAAAGCCCCCATTTTTGCTTGTTAATTAGCTTTTCAATGCCTAATAGAATAATGGGTAATCCTATAACACCATCCAGCCACATTAAATTTGATAAATGACAAATATTATAGGACATTAAAGCATAACATGATGAAAATATAATAATACTCAGATCTTTGCGTTTAAAGTGAATATTTAAGTAAATGGCAGCTGTTAGGCCAGATAATCCGATTTTACATAAGGAGATTAGTAAAATAGCTTCTGTAATATGCTGCTTTGAAAAGCACAGCAATATAAGATTTAAAGGACTTGCTAAATAATAAGCAAATAAACCACTCATGTTACCGCCTAATCCTTTATTAAAACTATATAATAAACTTCCTTTGCCTAAATAAATATCCCGCAGATATGCTAACATCCCAACATATTGCCCCCTAAGGTCAATTGTTAAAAGACTTTTAGTCCCAAAAGGATAAATCCCTTCTTTCATACATAAGCATAGCATGATTGCGACCGGTATTAAAAATGCGCCTAGCCATAACCAATTGTTTTTTAAACACTTTTTTAGCATATTTCCCCTCCTTAGTCTTTATATATAATATATAAGGACAAGCTGTGGGATATGTCAAATAATTCTCAGAAAATTTATGCATTTCAGGAGGGATTACAAATGAAAAAGTTTCTCTTACAAATTAAATGGCTTTTGCATAAGGCAAAGCCTGTGAGAGTGAATCTAATTGTAAATACCTGTATCAATTTGGCTTTATCAGGTCTGTCTATTTATCTTGCACTCCTTTCAAAATCATTAATTGATGCAGCAACAAATGCAGATGTGACACTTGTTTTTAAATGGATTAAGATATTGGCAATGATTTTTTTATGTCAGTTAGCCTTACGTGCTTTAGGAAAGTATCTACATACCTATACCATTACAAAGTTATTAAATACCCTCCAAAAGCAACTTTTTGAGCACTTAATGCATAGTAAATGGCAATCACAAATGACTTATCACAGTATGCATTTATTAGGTTATTTAAATAATGATGCCACTAAAATAACGACATTGATTTGTGATACATTGCCTAGCTTAATTACATTAACATTAACTTTTTTAATTTCTTCTATGACACTATTGCGCTTAGACACTAAAATTGCATTTTTAACACTTTTGATAGGTCCTATTTTTACAGCATTAAGTTTAATAATCCGTAAAAAAATGAAGTTAATGTATCATAAGA
>CALGWE010000472.1:0-2214 GCA_937935915.1 uncultured Clostridia bacterium | reverse complement strand
TACAACCAATGCCTTTGTGATATCTGTTTATTATGCCGCTGTATTTGCTTGGGTACTGGTTATGATTATTTGTAGCTTTAAGTTTGCAGGAATGGTGGGAGATCCACAAGGTGCTAGTGAATTGTTTGGAAGGGTTACAAGGACTTCTTGGACGATTTCAGGGGGCAGAATACCACCTATTATGTTCGTTGTTTTAGTGATTGCATGGGTGCTTATTTACATGTCTATTCGAAAAGGCACAGTAAGTGCAGGGAAGGTTGTAAAGTATACAGGGCTTACGTTACCACTTATATTCTTAGTGATTATGGCGACTAAAGGAATGAGTATGAAAGGTGGCATGGAAGGATTAGCTAAGTTATTTATACCTAACTTTAAAGAGGTTATAGCTAATGGACTATTGTCAAATTTAATTATTGATGCCATAGGCCAAGTGTTTTATAGTTTATCGATTATGATGGCCATCATGATTGCTTATGGCTCTTATGTACAAGAGTCGACTAATATTGCCAAAGATGCAGTAATTATTGCCATTGCAGACTTAGGCGTAAGTATATTGTCGGGCGTTGTAATGTTTACAACTATGTATGGTGTAGGCATGACAACTGCAGATATGTCGGATTCTGGTATTGCAACTGCATTTATTATTTTCCCACAAGCCATAGCATCTATTACGAAAGTGGGATGGTTTAATGCAGCCTTTGGTATTGTATTTTATTTATGTTTGGCTTCTCTAGCAGTAGACTCTGCCTTTTCAATTGTGGAAGGTGTTTCAACGGCAGTAGCAGATCGGTTTAAGTTAAATGGCAAGCAAACAACACAGGTACTTTGTTTAGTAGCAGGTATGTTATCACTTATCTTTATTACAAAATCAGGTGTGGCTTGGCTAGATATAGTAGATAATTGGACGAATAAATATAATATGATTATCATAGGCGTTTTGGAATGTATCGTCATTGGCTGGGTTTTTAAACCACAAAAAATATTAGAAGAAGCTAATAAGAACACCAAGAAATATTACATGCCAACCTGGTGGTTCGTTGCCTCTATTAAATTCATAGCGCCTTTAACACTTATAATTTTTTGTGCTTGGAATTTATATAGTCTCTTTGCCGGTGGTGGTATATATGGTGGCTATCCATTATGGGCCAATATTGTAGGGGGGTGGCTTGTAACAGTTATCGTATTTAGTAGTGGCTTTATCGTAAAGCTTATTATTAAACAGCGAAAAGAAAAGCTAGATGATGAAGAATAAAATAAATATTTAAAAGAGCACTAAATTAAAAGCTGTATGACTCAGTAGTGAGTGATACAGCTTTTTGCATGAGGAAAATCATAAATATATAGTAAATACTAGATCAATCAAGATATTATAAAGAAGGTGCATGGGAACCTTGTAAAGTCATTGAAGACACAAGTATGAAAGTATGATCTGATGTAGAAAGTGGTACTTATAAAGAAACAATTGATATAACTCTTCATGTGAAAGGCCAAGGTGTAGCGGCATATAACATTGATAATGGACCGGTTAAGACATATCAAGATGGTACCGTTATTACAATAGGTGAAGGGATAGCAGAAGGCGAAGTAACTCACTTAAGGGTAGTAGGAAAATGTACTGACTTAAGCAATGTTGCAGCCGACTACTACTATACAAAGAAAGAAAATAATGAAGCTATACGTTCTATTTATATTAAGAAGCCAAGTGGATGGGGAAATAATATCAATATATATGCTTATGATGAGCGTGAAGGAAGTGTCAAAGAAGTAGCCCCATGGCCAGGTGTAGAAATGTATAGCACAGAAGGCAATCAATATGAGTATATATTTAATGGAGATTGGGAAAATGCTAAAGTTATCTTTAGTAATGGTAGCGGTGCGCAAATACCAGGGCGAAATCAAACTGGATATAGCTTAACTGGAAATCATATTTACATTGATGGTGACTGGAATTAATTAAAATAAAAAGAGAGTGGTGTCGAAAATAGGTCCGCTCAGCTAGCATTTTGGCACCTTAGGAGAGCGTAAAAGAAAAAGTTAATGTAATGATCTTGATAGTAAGTATAGAGATTGGTAATACTTATATGTAAATGATAAAGAGGGTGTCGCAAGATAATAATTTTGCGATACCCTCTCGTTGATTAGCAATTTATAGATGTTTCTAGTGTTTCGGGGTCTCCATCATGGATTTCTTTAAGTTCATTGGCATGATAGCGT
>CALGWE010000471.1:0-2214 GCA_937935915.1 uncultured Clostridia bacterium | reverse complement strand
TTGGTATAGGCAATCACTTCTTTTTGATAATTACGCATGGTCACAACTGGCCCACTTCCTGTAAGAGTTGTCATCTCGCCATCAGTTTGTGTAATCTCACAACTGCCTTGCATCTTTTCAATATCCGTCATGGCACGCCCCACCATTTTTTCAGGTACTTCTAATTGAAAAGCATAATAAGGTTCTAGTAATACAGATTTTGCTTGTTTTAGACCTTGACGAACTGCACGATAAGTTGCTTCTCTAAAGTCCCCACCTTCTGTATGCTTTTTGTGCGCGCGCCCTGTTAATACACCACAATGTGGCTTTTCTGCCAAATGGGTTAGAATAAGGCGTTGCCAGTTTTTCTCTAATAAATCTTCACTACAGTTAGCCCCTAACTGAATCCCACTTCCTGGATCACCTGGTTCTAATATGACATGCACTTCTGCATAATGACGTAAAGGTTCAAAATGTCCCACGCCTTCTACCACATTTTCAATGGTTTCTTTATAAAGAATTGTCCCCTCACCAAAAGTCACTTCTATATCAAAACGTTCTTTGATTAGGCTTTGCAGAATTTCAATCTGGACTTCACCCATAATCTGAGCTTCTATTTCTTGGAGCTGCTCATTCCAAACAATATGGAGTTCTGGCTCTTCTTCCTCTAATTGACGTAATTTAGGCAGCATTAATCTTGGATCACAGCCTTCTGGTAATATAATTTGATAAGATAAGACCGGCTCTAACACAGGTGCACTTGAGGCTTTTTCAGTTCCTAATCCTTCTCCTGGACGAGTACGTGTAAGGCCTGTAACCGCGCAAATTGAACCTGCTGTGACTTCATTTACAGTTTCAAACTTTAAGCCAGAATAAAGCCTAATTTGATTCACTTTCTCTTCCCAAATGCCTTCACTTTCTGTAAGGCCCTCTTCAATATCTTCCATTCTCCTATTGGTCAAAGTATCCTTTACCTTTAACGTGCCACCTGTTACCTTCATATACGTCAAACGATTGCCCTGCTCATCTCGTGCAATTTTAAAAATCTTAGCCCCAAAGTTTTGTGCGTATGTAGGCTCTGCTGTATAATTTTCTAAGCCTTGCATAAATGCTTCTACACCTTCAAGCTTGAGTGCTGAACCAAAGAAACAAGGAAAGACTTTTCGCTCATAAATAGCTTGTACAATCTCCTCTTTTTCAATGGTTCCATTTTCTAAAAAGGCTTCCATAAGTCTTTCATCACACATGGCAATTTGATCATAAAAGCTTTCAGAATCTAGTGCTTCAAATGGCACACAGCCTTCATCAAGACGTTTTCTTAAATCTGTTAATAGCTTTTCTTTATCTGTACCACTTTGGTCCATTTTATTGACAAAGATAAAAACAGGTATTTCATATAACTTTAATAAACGCCATAAAGTTTGCGTATGCCCTTGTACACCATCTGCCCCGCTGACAACTAATATGGCATAATCTAATACTTGTAAAGTACGCTCCATTTCTGCTGAAAAGTCTACGTGTCCTGGTGTATCTAATAATGTAACTTGCATATCACCAATTTCAAACATAGCTTGTTTTGAAAAAATCGTGATGCCACGAGACTTCTCTAATTGATACGTATCTAAATAAGCATCTTTATTATCCACACGACCTAATTTTCTAATCTTACCACTTAAATAAAGCATGCTTTCTGATAATGTTGTTTTACCTGCATCTACATGTGCAAGGATCCCTAAACAACACTTTTTCATAGTTTTATTACTCATTATTTCATCCTTTGCTTAAATTTAATCTCGACATCCTAAAAAGTATTATAAAAAAAACAAACATTTGTGTCTATATTTAATCCATTGTAGATTCATTGAAACCAACGACCTTCATATCGGTAAACCAATAAAAAACAGTGGATTTCACTTTATTACCCTTTTCATCTTTCTTATAGAGCTTTAATTGATAATACCTATAGTTATTTTTCTTTAAAAACTGTTTAATCTCCTGTGTACTGACAACAAATTGAATTTTGTTAATCTGCTCTCTTAAATAACCCATTTCCTGTTCAAGGCGCGTTTGACTAATTAAACCTAGGGCACGGGCTTTTACGACTTCTTTTTCTGTACGTTTAAAGAGCTCGTCACGTTTTCTGAACTTAATAATATGAGCAATATTGCAGCTTCTTATAAAACTTGCTGCCATTTCTTTGGCATAAGGAATTTCTATATACTCCTCACCGGTACA
>CALGWE010000470.1:0-2214 GCA_937935915.1 uncultured Clostridia bacterium | reverse complement strand
ATAAAGGAGCTGACTACAAGTACCACCATGATTTCTCCACTTTGATGGCCTGTGCGGATTAAGATATGGCGCATAAGTCCAGTTCTTGTATCTTCGTTATAAACCTGTAGTTTAAAGGATGGCAACAAGCTACAAATCGTTTGAATGATGGCATCTGCTTTTTGATTTTCTAAATAACAATTTGTCACTGGAATAACTTCATGTGTTCCTTCCTTATAAATGCCGGAAATAACTTGACCATTTTTCGTACGTGCTAGCGCTGCATGTACCTTGTTGCGATAATAAATAGGTTGCTGCATACCTTTAATAGGTGCTACATAGCCATAAGCTTTTAGTAACTTTGTAATCTGTGTTTGTTTCATGGCTAATTGCTGATCATATGCCATGCTTAATAGCTGACAGCCACCACACTTTTTATCGACATTGCATTTTAGGGATTGTGTTTGTTGAGTCTCTTTAAGTTTTGTAGCTTGTTGATTCATTATTACCCACCTTTTATATTATTTTATAATATAAAAATTATATCATAAAATAATATAATTTTCTTTATTTAAAAACAAAAAGAAGCATTACGCCATTATACGACGTAATGCCTTTATTTTTAGTATAAGAAATGATAGTTTTTAATACTTCCTTAAAAGATACCCTTAATAATCATACAGGTACCCATTAGAATCAAAATAATACCTAATGGTATGGCAATAATGGTCACACATAAGATAATCCCTGTTACCAAAATCAGTGTCCCTATTGCAATTGTAATTAACTTTCCTGTTAATTTAAATATAAGACCAACTAATGCCCAGATTAATAAGATTGGCCAAAAGATTAATATGCCTAAAAAATGTAACATTTCGCTCATCACCCTTTCATTTAAGATGATTATACCTTATACAAGTTATAACTTAAATGAGAGATAGATTAAAATTTGATTAGAAAACACCAATTATTGGATTAAAACACCATCGTAATATACTTCCACGCTTTCATTTGAAAGTGCTGGATATGTAGACCAATCCTCTTTTGCAAAACGTACATCTAAAGTTAATACACCTGTTTCAGGTGCAAGCTGCGCACTTTCTCCTAATGTAATTGTAAGTGTGCCATTATCAAATGTGCCTGTAACACCTCTATTGACAGAAACGTACCAAGGGGCTACATTGTATTGAATTGCACCATTATCACACCAGAAGTTTTGTTTTTGCTCTGGCATACCATCTGCTTTGTAAACAATTTTAAGTTTTGAAACATCGATAGCTTGTTTATTAGATGTGATGGTATAACGTTGTCCCACAGAGTTACCATTTACATTTGTTTTAACTGTTGCACTAATGCTCACATCTTCTGGATTTACTGGATCTTCTTTTCCTGGTTCATCTTTACCTGGCTCTTCTTCACCTGGTTCATCTTTGCCTGGCTCGTCTTTACCTGGCTCATCCTTGCCTGGCTCTTCTTCACCTGGGGCATCTTTATAATCTTCAATCAATGCATAGTAAGCTGGTTTTGCTTTGTACTCACCATCGAAGAGTAATGGATAACCACCAAGCCAGCTTGTTGTATCTGTTACACCCCAAAGTACAACAGCTGTAATGTTAGCGCCACCTTTTTTAAGTTCCATGACTTTATTCATGATTTGTTTGTAACGTGTAGCTTGTTCTTTAAGTGCATACTCTGTGTTATCTGGATTTTTAATATCTAATTCTGTAAGTTGGATTTCAAGGCCTAATTCACTGTATTTCTTAACAGCTTTTTCAAACATACTGATGCTTGGATATTGCATAATCCAGTGAGATTGCATGCCCATACCATCGATTAAATCTTTTTCTTTTAAGTCTTTAAGAATATCGTAGATATAGTCCATTTTCTTATCTTCGTATTCATTGTAGTCATTGTAGAATAACTTACAACCTTCTGGGGCATATTTTCTTGCATATTCAAAAGCTTTTTCAATATAATCTTTACCAATTGTCTTCATCCAAGCTGATTCACCATTACTTACATTGTTAGAACCAGGTCTTCTCATACCATCTGATGTGTTAGGATCAACTGCTTCATTGACAACATCCCATGTATAGAAGTTTACTGTTGGATATTGGTCTGCTAATGCTTCCATTACATTTTTGATGTAGTTTTCCATTCTTTGAAGCATAACTTCTTTAGATACCCATGCTGCATTAGGATCTTCTGAGTAACCTTCTTTGAAGAACCAGTCTG
>CALGWE010000469.1:0-1802 GCA_937935915.1 uncultured Clostridia bacterium | reverse complement strand
AAGCTATAGTATATGGTAAGCCTAAAAATGATCATGGCTTCATTGAGGGGCCTATTGCAAGATCACCACAAGATCGCAAAAAAATGGCTATCGTACAAGGTGGGCGTTATGCAAAGACTGAATATCGTGTATTAGAGACATTTAAAAACTTTTCACTTGTAGAATTAACACTTTATACAGGACGTACACATCAAATTCGTGTGCACATGAAACATATAGGACATCCATTATTAGGGGATCCAGTTTATGGACCAGCGAAAACAATGTTTGGTCTTACAGGGCAAATGTTACACGCTAAAGTATTAGGTTTTAAACATCCTACTACAGGAGAGGAAATGTATTTCGAAAGTGAATTACCAACCTATTTTCAGACAGTAATTGACAAACTTCGTAGAATGTGATATAGTTAGTAAAATTATGTTCCTTTAAAGTAGTCCGAGAGGCTAATAAGGATATACACATAGCGTATAAAGGAATAGGTTGCTCGAAATTTATGTATTTGGATAGGATTTTATCAAATATATAAGTTTGGTAAACGGTGCTCTATTTATGTATATCTAAGGCTTCTGTATGACAGAAGTCTTTTTATTTTTCAGGAATAAAATAAAAATGGAAGGTGAAGAAATGAACGAAAAGAAAGTATTATTAGATGAAGCGGCTATTAATCGTGCTTTAACACGTATAGCACATGAAATTATTGAAACAAATAAAGGTGCCATGGATATGGTGCTCGTAGGAATCGAGACAAGAGGTGTCCCACTTGCTCATCGCCTCGCTGAAAAAATCAAGATGATTGAAAATGTAGAAGTGCCAGTAGAACAAGTTAATATTACATTTTATCGTGACGATTTAGAAAAGAAATTCGATCAGCCAGTCATGGAAGACTCTAAACTGAATACAATTATTAATGGCAAAAGTATAATTTTAGTAGACGATGTTATTTACACAGGACGTACAGTGCGGCAATGGATGCACTTATGGACAGTGGTAGACCAAGTCATATTAAGCTTGCTTGTCTAATTGACCGTGGTCATCGTGAAGTGCCTATTCGTCCAGATTTTGTAGGTAAAAATATTCCAACATCAAAAAAAGAAATTGTACGCGTGCATATTGCAGAAATTGATGGAGATAATATCGTATTATTAGAAATGAAAGAGGGAAAATAGATGACAGATATTACTATGGGGAAAAAGCTTATTTTAGGATTACAACATGTGCTTGCAATGTTTGGGGCAACAGTGCTGGTACCATTACTAACAGGAATGGATCCTGGAATTGCATTACTTTGTGCAGGTGTTGGAACACTACTATTTCATAGTGTGACAAAAGGTATAGTACCAGTATTCTTAGGTTCAAGTTTTGCATTTATTACAGCAATAAGTATGGCTTTAAGTGTCCATGGTATAGGGGCTGTAAAAGGTGGGATTATCGCAACGGGCATTGTTTATATGTTTATTGCGCTGCTCATTAAATTTGTAGGCGTAGAAGTGATACAGTCTTTCTTTCCACCTATTATTGTAGGACCTATTATTATGGTTATTGGACTTCGTTTAAGTCCAACAGCCTTAAAGATGATAGGTTATGCACCAGTCATGAATGAAAATCCTCAGACAGTTGAAATGGTAAATGTTTTAAAGGCAAACGGATTTGAAGTGAGTGCAGATACTTTTAAAGTTGCATCAGGTATGTATAGCATTAACTTAAAGTGGCTTTTAATTGCAAGTGTAGTTGTCATAACAATGATAGTAGTATCAATCTTTGCAAAAGGTTTCTTTTAAATGGTACCTATTTTAATTGCTGTA
>CALGWE010000468.1:0-2327 GCA_937935915.1 uncultured Clostridia bacterium | reverse complement strand
CTCCCATACCGTCTGTTACTGCATGAAAAATCTCTAAGTTAATACGTTTTTCATAATAACTTACACGAAATAGAAACATTTGATGACTTCGTGGATCTATATATTGACAAGGATAAGTACTTTCTTTTTCAACAATAGGTTGACGCATGTTCATTTCAAAGTAATACCAAAATGCACCACGACGTAATCTTACACGAAATCCTTCAAACCAAGGTAATATCTCTTCTAAAGCCTGCTTTAAAAGCTCAGATACAATATCTTCCTTAAGTGTTACAGATACTCTAAATACATTACTTAAGCTTTCACTTGCAATAAGTGGAAAAAGTTTGGCTGTATTATCTAATCGTCTCCATTTAAGTTGCTCTCTACTTGCTGTCACCGTTATTCCTCTTTCCTTTGCTATCTTCCCTTCTTCTTGAGTATATCATATTTTACTTATGGTGACGTCATTTATTACAATTTTATGTTAGTTCTTTTATTAACTGGGCTATTTGCTTAATGGCTATTTTAGCTTCTGGAATTGGATAAGTCGTAAAGATGTGGTTCATAAACGGATATTCAAAATAATGATGTGCTACCTGAAGTGATTCTAGCCTTTTCTTAAGTACTCGAACATCTGGTAAAAAAATCTCATGTGTGCCTACAAAAATACTTATGGGTGCTAATCCTTTAAGTGGGCCATTAATAGGACTTAGCATATAATGCCTCAAATCCACATTACCTGCATAGTAAGCACCATCTATACGTAATGCTTCTGCACTTAGCATGGGTTCTACGCTTTTATAGTCTTCTATTTCTTTATTCGTTAAAGTAATATCTAGCCAAGGTGATATTAAAATAATTTGTTTTGGTTGCGGCAATGACTTTTCTAATAAATATTGCGCAAATCCTAAAGCAAATCCCCCTCCTGCTGAATCTCCCATTAAAACAATATTTTCAGCACCCAACTCACTCACTAACTGGCGATAGAATAATAATAATTTGGTATATGACTTAATACAGGTATGATAGGGTGCCTTAGGATATAGTGGTACAATAACCGTTGTAGGCATTTCTTCTGTAAGTTGATACACAAATCGCCAGTGAAATATACTTGGCTCATGAATATAGGCGCCACCATGTAAATATAAAATATACTGCTTCCTCACTTGATTGGGCTTAACAAGATAATATACCGGCATATCTGCATAAACAAATCTTTGAATACCATATTTTCGTTTTATAAAACCAGGTATTTCATAAGGGTTCTCTTTTGCCTTTAGTTTCTCTAAACTTATCTTTTCTGCCTCAGCTGATTTATGTCTGTTAACTAACGCCATACCCTTTTCAATTATTCTGCTTTGCATACTTGTTTTTCTTAATAAATGATTACTTTGTATTCTCTTTCGAAATCCTCCAAGTTGTTTATAATGCATGTCATAATTCCCTTCCTTATGTGCCACCACTTCATTTATAAACTAGATATTACAATCATCCAATATCATTAATAACTCATTTCAATCACTATTTAATATATACCTATTTCTAATTTAAATTCAACAGGATTCACTTCTCTTGTCTTTGCATTAGCACTTAAGATTGATTTAATACAGCTAATATATGCACCATAGATTCTTTAAACTCTTCCTCTGAAGAATTCTTAAAAATTAACAAACCATCTGTGTGCTTAGGATCTTCTAAGAGACTTGGAATTTCAAAATTAACACCTTTGATATATTCTTCCCAGTGTGCAATTTTCCAGCTGTCTCTATCACTTGCACGTTCAATCATACGCTGCTTACAAATTTCAGGTAGCGTCTCTACCCAAATGACAATAAGTTTAGCCCCTTTAGCTCTTACAAGCTCCTTAAGATTTTGCATATATTCAGCATCTCGAATTTCTCTTGTAAATGGTGCATTAATGAGTACATTATCTTCATATGTTAGGGCTTCTAAAGCAAGATCCACAATTGCCATATACTCATAATTTCTAATATTCTCCTCAAAAAACTCTGAACTACGATTATAAGGTTCTTTAGCCACCTTAAAAATTTGCTTAGATAATACAATCAGTGTATCTTTATCTAATTTCTTTTGAAATAAAAGTTTTCCCACAAGCTGGTGGTGACGTCACTAAAATTAGATTTTTCATTGCATCTACCCCTTTTAATTCATGATTGTTAAATTTTTATTAATCTTTACACTTTAATTGTAGTACCTTTTTTAAAGCTTTTCAATTGTCACTGTTTAACAAACAAATTCGTTTATATAAAAAACACGAAAGCAATCCTTTTTTTGCTTTCGTGTCTCTGTAATAAATATGATTAATCACGGAATTTTATACCATC
>CALGWE010000467.1:0-2457 GCA_937935915.1 uncultured Clostridia bacterium | reverse complement strand
GCTATTTTTTATAGTACTTATGATTTGGGCAGATTTCAAAGATGGGGTATCATTAGTAGAAGCTATAATAGAAAACGGATATACGCTTATGAACTGGAGCTTTTGGATAGTTATACTTAGAGTATCTTATAATCTTAATGAAACATATATATATGAAGAGGGAGTACTCTCATTGGTGCACTTTTCAAAATGGGAGAATATAGTAGGCTATAGGTGGCAAAAATATCCTAATAAAAAGGGAGATAGCTATGCTTTACAACTTAGGTTAAAGAAAAACAATAGTAAAAAAGAAAGTATGTTTTCAGGAGCACTTACTATATGGGTAGAAGATAAACAAAGACCAGAGATTATCAAGCTCATGGAAGAGAGAGACATACCTTATCGTACATATATGTAGGAAGATAAGCTCATTAGAAAAGGGCAAAATGCTTGAATTTACAGAGCTAGGGGCTTATCATAAGAATAAAGTATAATAAAGGGGAGTGAATCAATGAAAGCAAATAGACAAGGATATGATTATATGCCACAAAGTAGTGGGCCATCATGGATTGCTATTATTATATTAATGATTGTTTTTTGGCCTGTAGGGATATATTTATTATACAAAAGATTGAAAGTAGATCGTAAAGCAGCAATAAGGTCAGGTAGATTTTTAAATGGTTTTGGGATTACTTTAATTGTACTAGGTGGTTTGGCTATAATAGGAGATTCAAGTACTGCGGCAGTGGCAATTTCCTTCATTATTTTAGGTGTTGTTCTAATAAGGACAGGGTCTAAAAATAAGAAACAAGCTATGCGTATTAGACAGTATATTGCACTTATTATTAATCAACACATTACTTCATTAGATGAATTAGCACGTGCTACTGGAAATACATATGTTGTAGTATGTGATGATTTAAATAAGATGATAGAAAAAGGCTATTTACCAGGTGCCTATTTAAATTTATCTATTAGGCAAATTATGTTGCCAGGTCAACAGGCACCAATTTATAGAGCTAATGCACAAGGTACTAGAAGACAAGCGAGAACTAAGGTAATAAGTTGTAAAGGCTGTGGTGCTGAAATGATTGTAGCAGAGGGAACTATTAGAAAATGTGAGTATTGTGGAACACCTCTTCAAGGTTAAGAAAAGAATTATAACAGAGTGGAAACTTATGGCATGAATAATTGCTAGAATAAGACCAGTGTGGTTATAATAAAGATAAACCATAATTTATATAGAGGTGGAATATGTCAGCAGTAGAAAAACAATTTCAAGAAGAACTTATTAAAAATTGCCAGTTAGCAGAAAAAGAGTGTCCAGGTTATAGGTCTGCACGTTTCCTTCAAACAGTAGAGAAGTTTGGAGCTGTAAAAACAGCTAAAGAAATCATTAGAAAAGGTAGAACTTCTGATGACTTTGAGAAACTTCAAGAAGCAGGTCTTTTAAAATATACAATGGAAGCACTTATTGTAAAAGCACAGTATGGTGACCTTTTTACAGATGATGAAGTAAATAGTTGCTATGAAATTCTCTGTGAATATGGTTATTATTAAAAAGTAGTATATTAAGCTATAAATAATAAATTAAAGGTCTATAAAATGAGGTGATTCACCTTGTTTTATAGACCTTTAATTTTATATACACAGTATAAATATGATATACTGGACATAAAATTTAATAGACATAAAAGGAGAGAATAGATGTATAGCTTTAAAAATGACTATAGTGAAGGCGCACACCCTAGCATTATAGAAGCGCTAGTTAAATCAAATTTAGAACAAACAGGAGGATACGGGCAAGATCCTTATACAGCAGAAGCAGTACGTTTAATTAAAGCAAAAATAAAAGAGGAGAATGTAGATATCCATCTTTTAGTGGGAGGTACACAAACAAATCTTACAGCCATTTCAGCCTTTTTAAGACCACATGAAGCTGTAATTGCAGTGGAAACTGGTCATGTATGTGTTCATGAAACTGGGGCTATAGAAGCTACAGGACATAAAGTGATTGCAGTGCCAAGTGAAGATGGAAAAATAAGAGCGCAGCAAATCTTAAAGGTATTAGAAGAGCACACAGATGAACATATGGTGAAACCAAAGCTTGTTTATATTTCAGATTCTACTGAAATAGGTACAATCTATACTAAATCAGAGTTAGAGGCTATTAGTGCAGTTTGCAGAGCCAATGGACTTTATTTATTCTTAGATGGCGCCCGTATGGGCTGCGCATTAATGTGTAAAGAAAATGACTTAAAAATGGAAGATTTTCCACGTTTAACAGACGCCTTTTATATTGGTGGAACTAAAAATGGTGCATTAATGGGAGAAGCAATCGTCATTTGTAATCCTGCTTTAAAAGCTGATTTTAGATATCATATTAAACAAAAAGGAGGGCTATTAGCTAAGGGGAGACTTCTTGGAATTCAATTTGCACAGTTATTTAAAAAAAACTTATTTTTTGAACTTGCGGCT
>CALGWE010000466.1:0-5010 GCA_937935915.1 uncultured Clostridia bacterium | reverse complement strand
AAATAAGTGTATAAATAATAAAAAAGGTAAGCACTAGTACTTACCTCTTTTATTATTTATAACACATATTTCTCTACAATTGCCTTAAAGGCACTTTCCTCTTGCTGAATATAAGTTTCATAGTCTAAACCACTTGCTTTAATAGCCACCCCTAGTTCAAATAAGAAATCTGCAACCATTTCTTCTCTTATTTCACCATAGCGCTTACCCAGCTTTGTCTTGCCAATACTACAGTCTCCATTTAAAAAGAGTTCAAAAGCATTGCACATTTGCCCATCTACACGTATGACCTTTCCCACAAAACCAATACGGGCAATTTGTTGTGCACTACAAGAGTTTTGACAACCTGAAATATGCACAGCTGGCATAATATCTTCTTCAAAGTTTTCACTTTTAAATTTATCTACAATAGATTTTAATGCCTTCTGGCTATTTAAAAGACCAATTTGACAAATTGGTACACCAATACAAGAGCTACTACATTCTAATCGCATCTTAGCATTATGTGAATCTAATAAATCATAAACCTGTTTTGCTTCACTACCTGTAAGGTTTACAATATACATCCCTTCTGTCATAGAAAGACGGAAATACACATCTTTCATTGGACGAATAAGTTCTAATATTTGACTCATTAGCTCGGTCTTTAAATGACCACCTACGGGATGGAAATAATATGCATATAGTCCTTCTTGTTTTTGAGGAATAATGTTCATATAGCCATCTTCAATTTTTTCCCCTTGCTTTGTATACTGCACCTGCGATACATCTAGCTTAAGACCTTCTACTTTATAGGCTTCTTCTAAGAATGTCATAAATGTTTTCTTAAAGGTTTCTTCTCCCATTCGCTCTAAAATATATCTTACTCTCGCTCTACCATGATTTTCATAGTCTCCATGAGCCATAAAGAATTTAACCATGGCTTCAATGACATAAAGTGTATCTTCAGCTTTAATGGGTGTATCTAAGGTTACGGATTTTTGAGGGTCTCTTCCCATCCCTCCCCCTAAATAAACCTTAAAGTACTTTTCCCCATCTTGATTTATGGCTAAGAACCCTAAATCTTGTACAGTAACATGGGCTGTATCCTTTTCATTATTAGAATAAGCTACTTTTAATTTACGTGGTAAATGATAACTTGTAATACGTTTTAAGAAATATGCATTGGCTGCCATAGCATAAGGCATAACATCAAAAGCTTCTTCTTCTAAGCCTGATAGAGGCGACATGGCCACATTTCTAGGGTAGTTTCCTCCTGCTCCTCTTGTGTAAATATTCTTTTCAAGGCCTTCTCTCATAATCTCACATACAGTATCTAGACTAATCCCATGGAATTGTATAGATTGTCTTGTAGTCATATGCACATGATCAATGTGGTGCTTTTTTACAAAGTCATTTATGATTTCAAATTGCTCTTTTGCAATAACACCTGATAAGATTCTAAGCCTTATCATAAAACTCTTTTTATCTCTTTGGGCATAAACACCAAAACCCCCTGAAAACTTCTTAAAGGCCATCTTAGATAATTCACCTGTTAGGAACTTTTCCCCCGCTTCTTTTAACTTTGGAATTTCTGCTAAGAGTTCTTCTTTTAACCCTTCCATCTTATGCCTCCTAATATTTTTTCTCATAAATAGAATACCTTATATTTAATGAATTCATACATTAAATATAAGGTATTCTCTAATTAATTATTCAACTAAATGCGTACTCATATTCGTATTTGTTTCTTGTTTTGGTGTATCTGATGTTTCAATATCGAAATATGCTTCTAACACTTTTCTTGCAAGTGTGGTATTATGAGACCCCAAACCATTTGCACCATACATACTTGTAACGATGGCAATTTGAGGATTATCATATGGGGCAAATCCTACGAACCATGAGTGTTCATACTTACCTTGTTGGGCTGTACCCGTTTTAGCTCCAATATCAATTGGGAAGTCTGCAAAGACTGAACTTGCTGTACCTGATGTATCATCAACTACACGTTTCATTCCTTTATAAACACTATTTAACGTGCTATCTGAAAGATTTAACTTCGTATAAACCTTAGGAATGTTTTCTTCATAAACCTCTGCCTTCTTATTATCATAAATCCCAGCAATGACACTTAAGTCATATACAGTTTCACCATTTGCAAGTCCAGCAATATAACGGGCAATTTGAATTGGTGAATAGGCATTATTACCTTGACCAATAGCTGTACGAATTGTAATAGCTGTTGTAAATTCCATATCCACTTTTTCAAAGTAATTATTTAAATATACACCAAAGATACGTGTTTCGATTTTATCTACGATTAAATTATAAACATCTAATTTATTATTTTTAAGTGCTGCGATACGACTTTCTAGCTCTACTCTTACTTCTTGCTCAGTGGTTGAAAGATTTGCAAGGGCATTTTCATAGGCTGCTAAATAGCTTTCTGTCACAAGTTGCTCTGGCATTTTCTTAACCGCTTTTAAGATTGCACGGTGTGTATTTTCTGTCACAGTTTCTTTAAGCACTTTATTGGCTTCGTTTTTAGTTTTTAATTTCAGTGACTGATCTTTTGTATCTGCTAGTACACTATTTACAACTTGTTGTACTTTTAACGATAGGGATTCATTAAGTGCTTCTGTCACATCATTTAACATTCTACTAAAGATATTATTGAGCTCAGGACTTAGCACATTACCAAGCTCTGTATCTAAACTTTTCTTTAAGTCATATTGTGTCTTGTAATCAATCTGCGTCTCAATATCACCACTTGATGTATTACAATATGGATAGAATCCTGTCTCAATAAAACTAGCCACGTCATTATATAACGTCTTTCTACCGTTTTCATCCAGGCGGCGTAAATTATTGAAAGCACGGGTTGTATTTGTCTCTACCAAGTTGCTTGGTGTAGAAACGTTTGGTGATTCTTCTTCGAGCTCAATATTTGTCTTCTTATCAAGTCCAAACATTTTTACATACTTTGTTAAAGCATCAATACCGCCATATGGCATACCATACTTCATACCTAGTCTGTAAGCTACATCAAAGAAGAAATAGTTACAAGATACCTCTAGGGCGCGTTCCACATCTACAGCCCCATGTCCATATCCATTATTTGTATAAATCCAACATTTTGGATAAGGTTGACCTGCTTGTGTATAAACCCCTGTATCATTAATCACTGTATCTTTTGTAATGACACCTTCTTCAAGACCAGCAATAGCTGAAATCATCTTAAAGGTAGAACCTGGTGCCATTGTTGTTCTTGTGGCGCGGTTCCAAAGCATATTTCTGCTATCTACCCCATCATGGTACATTGTATAATAACGATTAAAGTGCTCTGTCATATTGTTACTATCATAAGATGGATAACCTACTACAGCTAATGTTTCACCTGTATTCACATCTACTACTACAGCTGAACCACTATAAGGTGCAATAGAGGCTTGGTCTGGTTTTAAACGACCCGCTTCATATTCTTGAATTAAAATAGATTCTACAGATGGATAACTTCCACTCCAAAGTTGTTTTACAAGTGTTTCACTAAGTTGCAGGCTTCCTTGTTCACTAAGTGCAATTAAAATCTCACGGTCTGTAATGCTACTTCCTTCTGCATTTACCATATCAGAAAGGTGTTGTTTTAATGTAAGCTTTGTTTTTTCTTCATCTGGTAAATCTTTTTCAGCTTCCTCTAAAGCCGCCATTTTCTTGTCATAATCTGCTTTAACTTTATCATAAAGTTGTTTACGCATTTCATTTTGTGGGGCTTTTTCCATATCATTTAAGTTAAGTTGGTTATTATCTACCATAGAGGCAATTACTTCACGACCACTTAATGTCATAACGCCTCGTCCCTGACCTCTTAAACGTTGTACAATAGCTGAGCTTAACTGCTTCTCAATGGCATTATAAGCCGCTAATTGTAAATCCGCATCTATTGTTAAGTAAACATCATTACCATCTTTATTATCTGCTTCTTCTAAGGTAAATACTTCACGTCCCATATTATCTACTTCAATGAGCTTTTTACCTTTTTCACCACGAAGTTCTTTTTCCATAGTACTTTCAACGCCGCCCTGTCCAATGACATCATCTTGATCATACCCTTGTTCTTTCATAGCTTCATATTGACTGGCTGTAATTTTACGTGTATAACCTAAAACATTTCCAAATTCTTTTCCATAGACATAATAGCGTTGAGATTCTACCTCTGCCATAATCCCTGGATACTTTTCTTTATTTTCTTCAATTGCAGCTAAAGTTTCACTTGAAATGCCTTCTGCAATTGTAATCTTCTTATATTTTTGATAAGCAGTTTGATACATCTCAAGACGCATTGCTATAATTTTTCTGGCTTCTTCATCTGTAAAATCCTCACTTAACGCAAATACGTCATCACGCATATACTTCATAAGTTCTGCTGCTGAATAACCATATAACTTTTCCTTATGCTTTTGGTCATTATAAGGTAAGTAGTTTGTAATAAATGAACGCTTAGCTGTATCATCTCCTGTGAATTTAAAAGGTGCTTCTTTGGTAATTGGTACATTATCAATATATGTATCATTATTTGCTTCTAATAATTTAGCAACACTTAATAAAATTTCATTTAACGTATCTTTTTTAAGATCAACCTGTGGATCAACTTTAAGTACGTAAATTGGCTTATTCGTTGCTAGAGGCTTACCATATCTATCATAAATATTACCACGTGCGGCAGGTACTTCTACTGTACGCTCTACACTGGCTCTTAAATCTTGTTCATAGCTTTCATGATCTACTATCTGTAATTTATAAAACTTTAATACAAGTACAAAGTACATGCAAAGAAAGATCCCTGCAAGGAAAACTAATCTATCTGAAATAAAAATTCTCTTATTTGGATTTAACTTATTTCTTCCCATTTTTCACTTCCTCACTTACATAGATGTTTTTTTACATCATACCCCTTATTTTAACTGATTCTTCTCCTAACCTCAAGTTTTTATAAGAAATTAAAACAAAGTTTTTAATCCTTTATTTACC
>CALGWE010000465.1:0-5007 GCA_937935915.1 uncultured Clostridia bacterium | reverse complement strand
AAATAAAGCTTTTGCAAACTCTGCAAGGACACCTTTTAAATCACCAAATGTAATGTTTTTGTCAATTACAAGCCCTTCGATTTGATTGAAGATTGGTGAGTGTGTTGCATCAACTTCATCTGAACGATATACTCTTCCTGGTGCAATCATACGAATAGGAAGGTTTTCTTTTTCCATAGTGTGAACTTGTACTGGTGATGTTGCTGTACGAAGTACAAGATTGCTATTGAAGTAGAAAGTATCTTGTTCATCACGTGCTGGGTGCTCTTCACCTAAGTTTAAAGCATCGAAGTTGTAGTAAGCGTTTTCGATTTCACGACCTTCTACGATTTCATACCCCATACCAATGAAGATATTTTGTACTTCCTCTAGTGTTTTTTGAAGTGGGTGCATGTGACCTACTTTTAATGTTTTACCTGGCATTGTAATATCTAAAACTTCTTCTTGAAGTTTTCTATTTTGCTCAGCTTCTTCTAAAGCTACTTTTTTAGATGCAAGAGCTGTTTCGATTGATTCTCTTACCTCATTTGCCATTTGACCAATCACAGGTCTTTCTTCACTGCTTAAATCTTTCATATTACGAAGTACAGCTGTAAGTTCACCTTTTTTACCAAGGTATTGTACTCTAAGTTCTTCTAAAGTATTAAGAGTATCTGCTGTTTCAATGCTTGCGATCGCACTATGTTTGATCATCTCTAATTTATCTTTCATTTCTTAAAGCTCCTTCCTTAGAATATGGCTTTTGCCAATTTCATTTTTATTGCACTATATTTTTAGTATTCGCAAAGTTTAACAATCAAAAAGGCTCCGTCCCTAATAAAAGGGACGAAGCCTGTAATATACTCCGCGATACCACCCTGATTCTCATAAGTTCCACTTAAGCTGTCTTATATAATAAGTCCATTTAACGCTGGTACTTTACATTTACTTAAGGGCTTATAAGCACTCAATAGCTCTAACGTTGCTACCGTTATTCTCTACTCCTGATACCAGTTTTAAGAATAAAGCTCCAATGTGAAATTCAAAAACAAGCTTTGCCTAAAGTACTTTCAGCCTAATGATACTTTTCTCTGAGAAGGATACTTGAATTTTACTGTGCATCTTCATTGCTTTTTTATTTTGACAATATAGTACTATTTTACCTTAACGTACTATTTTGTCAAGATTAAAATGCGTTAGTATCCCCTAAAACATAGTCCATGATAAGTTTTGCATCTTTTTCATCTACTTTGCCACTGCCATCTACATCCGCATTTTTAAGTGCTGCTTCATCTAATGTAACTTTACCATTCATGTAACGTTTTACAACAGCGTAGTCTGTAGAGTCTACTTTACCATCTTTATTAGCATCACCTTTAACCACTTTGTCAGTTGGTTTTGGATCATCTTCCTCATCACCAGGATTAGATGTACCATAGTACTCACCTAAACTGATACCATTTGAACCGATTGCTACTTCATGGTCAAGGCTGATGAATTTACCATCTTTATTTTGCCATAATGCTGGTTTAAGAAGTGCATATTTATCTTCATCCCATGTCATAAAGTCATAGTTTACAAGTCCGCCTGTATCTCCTGAGTTTGGATTGTAACACCAGAATGTATGGTTAATTTTATTTTCAACAATGAAGTCTCTTAAATCATTGAGCCATTGTTCATTTTTACCACCATCTAAGAATCCACCCCATTCACCAATTAAAAGAGGTGCAGTGCCACTTTCTGCAATGTATGCCCAGTTATCTTTCCAACAATCATTGTATAAAGATTCTTTTGTGAAATCACCTTGGAACCAATCTTGCATATAAACAGTTGGGCCATAATCATGTGGTGAGTAAACGACTTGATTTTGATGTTCTGGTTTAAGTGTGACAGGATAATCTTTTACACCTCTTAAGTTACCACCCCACCATGTATAATCATATTTTGGATCATTATAGCCATCTTTTGCTGTATAATCATAGCCTGGTTTTGGATAAGCTTCTACACCTTCAATCATAACAAGTAAGTTAGGATTGATATCTAATACTTTGTTTGCAACAACTTCTGCTGCATACTTCCAGTTGTTATCATCTTCAGAACCATCCCATTTTGCCCAAAGTGATTCATGATATGGTTTGCCATGTGGTTCATTTTCAAGGTCGATTGCTAAGATTGTATCTTCATTTTTATAACGCTCTGTAAACCACTCTAATGAATGATGATAATCATCAATTGTATAACCTTCACCATACCATAATGGATAATAATGTCTTTGACCATCTGATGAAGCACTATGTATATCTAACATAATTTTAATACCATTTTCTTTACAAAGCCTTACAACCTCATCAAATAATTGTAAGCTATCCATCCCTTCAAGCTCTGGATTCACATATGTATTTACATTTGGTTTATTTCCTGTACCATTTTCCCATTCAATTAAAAGTTGTGATGTCACAGGAATACGTAAAAAGTTAATACCACGATCTGCAATGCCTTTAAGTGCTGCGCTTAAATTTGCTGACCAAATACCATCGAACATACGTGTATCTGTATTGAATCCGAACCAGTTACATCCTGTAAGCCATACTTCATTTCCATCTTTATCTACAATTTTACTTCCCTTTGTTGTAAGCCAGTCATCTCCTGCTTTAGCTTTTGTATCAGCTGCCATAACAGTTGTTGGGAATAACATTGTAGCTGCCATTAAACTACCTAATGTCATGCTTAATACTTTTTTCATAAGCTTCATTATATATACTCCTCCTTCTATCTCTAATTCTCTTTATTATTTCACTTTTACACTAAGTGATAATTTCTTAAGGTCTTGGTTTCTTACAGCACCTAATTTTTTAAGTTTAAGTGGTGCACCTTTAAAGTCTTTTTTAGCTGTTACTTTAACAACCATGAATGTACCATCTTCATTCATTAAGTTTTCGCCGTTTTGCTCTGCATCTACATAAGCTACATTTAAAACGCCTGTTGTTTCGTGATAGCTTGTCATAAGGCTTGCTTTTTCGCCTTCTGTATCTAATGTGCCAGCTGGCGCAGCTTCTACAAATTCAAAGTTAGCTGTATCTAAACTTAAAGTAAAGTCCATGTTATTGATACCTTCTTTAATGTTTTGAATCGCTACTGGAATTTCTACTTCATCCCCTGCTGCCACCTCTACTTGAGGAAGTGTGATGGCAAAGTCATAATCTGTTGTATCTGTTACATCTAAAGTAACAACCACATCTTTTCCTTGGCTAAAATCAAATACATATTTATATGTACCTACTTCTAATCCTTTTAAATAGCTTTTGCTAAAAGTAAATTTGCCATCTGCATCTAATGTATAATCTTCTGCTGCTAATGCTTTCCCATTTAATTTAACAGCATCTAAAGTATTATCATTTAAAACAATCGCTGTACTTACTTCATTATTAATTGCAACATTTTTATCATATGAAAAATCAGTTTTAACAACTTGTGAATCTACCACACCTTCTGCAACTGGTTCTTGTCCTAAAACAAGCACGCCTCCTTCATATAATGGTATATTTTCTACTGCATCAAATGAGAAGTCATTTGCTTGATTATAGTTTCTCCAGCTATCATTCGTGAGACGAAGTTGAATTTCAACTACGCCACCTGGTGCAAGTGTGCCTGTACCTTTTGCAAAACCTAATTCTAAATATGTATCTGCATTATCTGTAGGTACATCCATATTTACAAAAGTTCCTGTGATTTTTTGTGTAAGTGTTGTATAGTTGCCACCAGCAATCATTGAGGCATTATCACACCACATACATTGTTTAAGATCTTGATCTTTTGTATAGTAATATCTTAATGTATAGTCTTCTAAGGCAATCTCTTGACGACTTGTATTTGTTAATTTAATTTTGCATGCAATCGTATTACTTTGTGCTTGCGTAGAGCTATTTGCATATTCTACTTTAATATTATTATCTGCACAAAAAGCTGGTGTTACCATCAATGATGATGCTAAAAGTGCTGCACTCATTAACCCTAAACTCCATTTTTTTCTCACCTTAATTCCCCCTATTTCCTCTTTTTTTACACTTTTTATTTAAAGTGCCCTATTCAACAATAAATTTAGTCCATTTATTAGTGTTATTTATAAATTATGGATTTTATTAGTGCCATTTATCTCATCTATTGTTTAATTTCATTATAGTCCTTGACTTTTTTTTGACCATATTGCAACCTTAATATGTATTATTTCCTCGCATGAAATGTTTAGATTTGACCGTTTTATATTTCTTTGTTATCATTTATTGTGATATTCTACGGACTTATTGAAAGGAGCTTACCCACAATGAATATTCAAAAAGGTAACTGTATTATTGGACAATCAGGAGGTCCTACAGCTGCAATTAACGCTTCCCTTAGTGGCGTCTTACAAGGTATTTTTGAGAATGGACTATACGACAAAGTGTATGGTATGGTTAACGGGATTGAAGGATTACTTCAAGGCAAATACTTAGATTTATCTTCAATTTTTACATCTCAAGAATCACTTGATAAGCTTACAAATACACCAGCAATGTACTTAGGTTCATGTCGTTTCAAACTTCCTACATGTGAACATTCAGAAGATGTTTATGCGATTATCTTTGATTTCTTTGAAACACATAATATTACAACAGTATTTTACATTGGTGGCAACGATTCAATGGACACTGTTCTTAAACTATCTGCTTATGCAAAAGAAAACAATAAAGCGATTAATGTCATTGGCATTCCAAAAACTATAGATAATGATTTACCTATTACAGATCACACACCAGGTTTCGGTAGTGCAGCAAAATATGTAGCAACTTCATTACTTGAGATTGCACACGACACTTATATTTATAACATTCCATCTGTTACTATCGTTGAAATCATGGGAAGAAATGCTGGTTGGCTTACTGCTGCAGCTGCCCTTGCACGTACAGAGTATTCTCCAGCACCAGATCTTATTTATCTTCCAGAAGTACCATTTAATATGGAACGCTTCATTGAAGATGTAAAAGAAGTACA
>CALGWE010000464.1:0-2857 GCA_937935915.1 uncultured Clostridia bacterium | reverse complement strand
TATACCGTTAGGTGTGGAAATTTCTTATGAAGGGAAGAAGGTATGTGTGGCAAAAGTAGAAATGCGAAGCGTACAGGGAGAAATTATCTTTAATTATGAATTGAAGTTTCAAAAAGCTATAAGGACAAGCTATGGCTATAATACCCAGTTAAAAGGTGTAAGCTTAGAAGCGATTGTGAAAAAACGTAGAGATAATGAAATGCAGCTCCATTTTTGTATCAATAAAGCATATGAGGCCAATGCATCCAATCAATGGTTTCAATATTATGCAAGAGAAGTGAGTAGTTTTTATTGTATGCCTGTAGAAGAAAGCAAAGTACATACACTCTTTTTAACAGGTGATGAGAAAGATGTGGTCGTAACGCATGGCATACGTAGAGGTCCAAAGGAAAAATATTATAGCAAAATAGCAAATCCAAATTGTAAGTCATATAGTACGGTAGATGGACAGGAACTTTTAATGACCCCAGATATAGTACAAATAGCTGAAGATGATGGTAAGCAGGTACAGTTTACTTTAACCAAGGATGGTAATGTAAGTATTACCGGACAAAAGATTAATATTCATGCCAATGGCAAAATGGAAGTCGGCACTCAGGCACCTTATCATCCTAAGAAAAATCCAACGAAACCTAAAAAAATAGTACTTTCAGCCAAAAATATATTGGTAGTTACAAAGAGCTCAAATCATGCTGTAAATACTAGCCATAATATACAGCTAGATAAAGAAAATCATATACGTGGCAATGTGAAGTTACAGGAATAGAGGGGAGTTATTGCATGAAGTATTTTGAAATTGTTGTAGATGAAAGGGTGCATTATCAATATCAAATACAACAGATTGCGTGGCACAAAGAAAGTGAGCAGCAATTTGGCGTAGGATATTTTAAAGGTGAGGAAGAAGAAGTGCCTGATTTTATTATTTTTGATAAGAAGATATTAGTTTCTAATGCATTAAAACAGGTCATTGAGATGTATGATGATCTCACACAGTTTACTTTAGTCGTATTAAGCAATTTAGAACTAAAGGTTCAAAAAGAATATTATATGGTAGAAGCGGCGCATATAGATGCATTGAGTGAAAAAACGACGTATCTAAAAAATGGTTGGATTGATACCATGTATTTTAGTGCTCAGAAGGTAGCAGATTATAAAGTTTTTCATTTACAAGATGAAAAAGCTAATGCGTTTACGCCAATCCATCTTTATATGGATTTAGATATTGTTGAAAGTATTTTAAGAAGAGCACTATGGGGAATGTGTTTTAAAGAAATATTACTGGAGGCGTAAAATGACGTTTTTAGATGTAAAGATTGCTAGACTTCAGAAAAATCAAAGGCTTATTAATCATGCAATAGAAGAAAAACAAGAGCAGCAAGCGCAAAAGGAATGTTTACCTCAAGTATATGTTTATGAAGAAGTAAATTGCTTTAATGGGATGGTTAAGTTAAGTATGCCTAAAGATTTATTTGAGGAATGTAGCAAAGAAGAAGACTGTATGATTTGGAATACCCCAAAGCTGTTAAATCTGATATTAATCCGTCATCAGATAGAAGAAGCATTATTAAGTATAGAAGAATTAAGCAGTGGCATAGAGCAATTTGGACGTGAAAATAACGTTTATATGGAAATTTTAGAAGCATGGCAAGAAGAAAAATCAGCATATACAATACAATATACAAAGTCAAAAATGCCTACTGCAATGGGGGAGCTTATTCAAATATGTTATACCTTGTGCAAACAAAATGAGCGGGTAAGTCTCATATTTACCTATGTAGCACAAGAAGAAAATGCTTTAAAGCCTCTAATAGAGTATATGTTACAACATATTGTATGACAGGGAGAAGAAGAATGCGAGAAATAGAAGAAAAGTTTTTTAATAAACATATGAACTTTGCATTAAAGGAATATCAAAATCAAGTGTTAACTTATTTGATGACGCATAGTGAGGAACTCAGGCAACAAATTCTTAAGAGTTTGTCTATGTTAGGAGCGTCTTTAAGTGAAGATATAAAGGTTGGCTATATCTGTTTTTCATTATTACAAGTCGGCTTTTTAAATGAGAGCTATGAGGTACTCATAGAAGCTTATGGCGAAAAAAGCTATTTAGAGTCATTAGGGAGTGTCTCTTTTTTTCTCAAGGATGTATTTGAAGGATTAGATGTATTAAAAAAGCAGTGGCAAATGGCAATTAAGCCATATGTGGGGAAAGTAAGAGTATGTAGCTTGGAGCATTATATATTAAAACAGCTCAACATATATAATGAATATTTTACTTATTTTATGATGAAATGGTTACGCAATTGGGATGAAGAAGAAAGCTTTCAGGCTTTTTATAAAGCACCTGTTTTAAGAATTAATTGGGGTGGTTATAAAGATGATGTACATTTAGTGTATGTTTATGAAGTAAAACAAAAGGAACAAGAAGATTTAAAGAAAACCATGATACAAGGGGAAAATCTTATATTTAGTCAATGGCAATCTATCAAGTTAGATGACTTTAAAATTGAATGTAAGGATTTAACAGGAATTAATTTTAAAGATGCACAGCTTAAGAATATAAATATAGTCACATGCTTAATGCCTTATGCTAATTTTAGAAAGGCCACTTTAAATAATAGCTACTTTGAATCATGTGACTTACGACTAGTGGATTTTACAGAAAGTGTTTTAGAAAATGTGACATTTAAAGATTGCATATTAGACAAAAGTGATTTTGAAAAAGCAACTTTTAAGCAAGTGAAGATTATTGAAGGGGAAAAAATCATCCTATCAAATGGAATCAAGGAATAATGATGTAGGGGGCAAAAATGTTAACATTATCGTTCACAGGGGCATGTTTGTTAGCTGGGCATTT
>CALGWE010000463.1:0-2857 GCA_937935915.1 uncultured Clostridia bacterium | reverse complement strand
CAATCACATAATTAGATGAAATGATGAAATATTAATAATGAGTAGTACAGTGAAAGGATTTAAAGAATGAATACAATTAAGAAGCAAAAGTGGAAAGCTGGAAATATGATTTATCCTTTGCCAGCAGCCATGGTAAGTTGTGGAGATAGGGAGCATACGAATATTGTAACTGTAGGTTGGACAGGAACAATTTGTACAAACCCTGCTATGACATATATTTCACTTAGAAAATCACGTTTTTCTTATAATATAATTAAGGAAAGTGGATACTTTGTAATTAATCTTACAACAAGAGATTTAGCTTTTGCAACAGATTATTGTGGGGTAAAAAGCGGTAGAGATGTGGATAAATTTAAAGAAATGTCTTTAACACCTATTTGGGATGAAGATACGAATTGTCCTATGATCGGTGAAAGTCCAGTAAGCATTATTTGTGAAGTGACTGAAATTAAAGAATTAGGGTCACATGATATGTTTATTGCAAAAGTATTAAATGTGTATGTAAATAAAGCTTTTATGGATGAAAAAGGAAAATTCCACTTAAATGATAGTGACCTAATCGCTTATTCACATGGCACATATCTTACTTTAGGAGAACCTTTAGGAACTTTTGGATATTCAATTTGTAAAAAAGCAGATAAAAAGGGCAAAGAAAGCAAAAAGGCACCCAAAGAAGTCGTAAGTCAAAAAACTAAATTAGATAATAAGAAGTCGGCTGCTAAAGTGCCAGCAAAGCATAAAAGTAAAAAAACAACTCATAAACAAACAAAACAAGCTAAGAAATCAGTGAGTAAGCCATTTGTTTTTAAAGGTAAATCACGTAAAAAGACAAATAGTTAGTTTGCCTCATCTGGTTTTATAAAACGTAAATAGGAGTTACCATCAATAGATAGTAGAATCTGTGGTGGTGTCTCCTTTTTTTCATTTCCAATAATATAAAAGGTATAAAAGCGATCGAGTTTAAGTTCTAAGTTTTTAAGACTTAGGAAATTTTTTTGTGTTAAGTTAACAGTTGTATTTAATGTATAGGTGTTAATAGGCAGTGGAAAATAAGGGGTGAGTTCATAGCAGGAAGCTTTTTTATAAGTATCCTTTTTGGCACTATCGATGAAACGGAAATCCAAGAGGGACGTCATATAGTTGAAATGTCCAATACGGCACATACAATGGCCTGTAGGAATGCTACGTTGTACATCTTCTATAAGATAAAGACCGGTTTTATCATTATGTTTAGGATCTGTTAAAAAGATGAGGGTATAGATTTTATAAGGACTTAGAGAAATGGTGCGTTCATAAATTGGGGCTTTATCATTATGCAAAGTCAGGGTTACAGTATGCTTAATATAGAAAAGAAAAATGTAAAAATAGCCAAAAGTATATACACGCCTGCAGTTTTACTATTTACCTTTAATATATCTTTATAATATTTTTTACTATCAATATAAACATCTATGGAAGGTGTGAAGCAGGCAATATGAAATAAGCGTAAATAGGATTCATTAGCTTTATTTTTCTTGGACATACATACCTCCTAGAAATTAAAAATAAACTTATTACAGTATATGTTAAAAAAGTTAAAAGTGATAATAGATTAAGTTAAATGGAAAGATGAATATAAATAAAGTAAGGCGTTTGGTAACACAGGATGAAAGCCTTAAATTAGATTTTAAGCTTAAATTGTCCATTGAACTAGATTCTGAGAAGAAGGAACTTGTGAAAGATATTATTGCTATGGCTAATACACCAGGTGGGAGAGGATACATAATTTTCGGCGTAAGAGACAAGACCAGGGAAATTGTAGGCATTGAAGATTTACCGGAGAACATTGAAGAGAGAATTCAGCAAATTATTGCAAATCGGAGTATGCCACCTGTCCCTATTTCTTTTGATACTGTTTCTTATGAAGGAAAGAAATTAGGGATTATTACGGTTTATCGTAGTATGCAGGTACCACATCAAATGCTGATGTCGGGTGCATTTTATATTAGGCGTGGTTCCACAACAGGAAGGGCAACAAGACATGAAATAGCTAATATGTTGCAACAGTACGGTATGCTAAGCTTTGAAAATGTACCTTGCAGGAATAGTCGATTAACGGATTTAGATGAGGTCATGATCAAAAAACATATGGCACATTTGCAAGGAGCTATTCATGAAAATAGAACTTTACTAGAAGCTTTAGGAATCATTGCAGTAGATTTAGAAAGGGAATATTATTATCCCACTTATGGTGGTTTATTGCTATTTGGCAAATTGCCGCAGATTTATATTCCACAAGATGTCTTAGCCGTGGATACGCCAAAGGGCAACCGTGCTATAGGCGGCAATATCTTTCAGATGCTACAAAGTTTTGAAAAGCTAATCGATGAAGTATTACCAGAAGCCTATCCTAAGGAAGGATTATTAGAGGTGGTTACAAATGCAATGATTCATAGGAATTATTGGAATAATGAAGCATATATTAAAATTTGTATTGAAGAAGACTATATTAAAGTAACTAATCCTATGAGTCATGAATGGGAAGAAGGTAGTAGAGGGATTCATGTTAATACCTGGTTATATACAAGACTGTTACTGATGGGGCAGAAGCAAAATGAATTTCATCTAGGCATAGGACTTGAAAAGACAAAAGATATTTTTAAGAAAAAAGGGGGAATAAAAATATCAGCAGATTCTTTGACAGGTTTATTTGAGGTAATTTTACCAGGGATGAAGTTTTATAGGCAGGAGGTACTAAAATGAAACTTAAGCAAGTTCAGGAAATATTAGAGGCCCAATCATATACAGAAGAAGCATTGTTAGAGGAGGAGATTTTAGCTGCTTGTGGATGTGATTTAATGAGTGATGTGCTCGCTTT
>CALGWE010000462.1:0-2858 GCA_937935915.1 uncultured Clostridia bacterium | reverse complement strand
TGTTCTCCTTCATAAACATAACCACAAACTGTACATACATATTTTTTCATATTAATACCCTCCATTTATTTTCATTATATTTAAACTAAAATTTCATCCTTAATATGATAATAACTTTTTCTAAATAATAATTATTATCCGATTGATATATTAATCATAACCTATAGTTTATTTTTTGTCAACAATAATTTGAGTTAAAAAAGAATTTTTTCCCTCATAATGCACATTCTAATTAGAGATTCTTTTTAGGAGGTTTGTTATGACAAATCAGACAGCGAAAAAACTTACGTTATCCTCACTAGTGCTGATGATTTTTACATCTGTATATGGTTTTGCTAATATGCCTAGAGCTTTCTTTTTAATGGGATATGCTGCAATTCCTTGGTATGTACTTGGCGCTATTGCTTTCTTTATTCCCTATGCTTTTATGATGGCTGAGTATGGTGCAGCTTTTAAAGAAGAAAAAGGGGGTATTTTTTCATGGATGGAACGTTCCGTAGGTCCTAAGTATGCTTTCATTGGCACCTTTATGTGGTATGCTTCTTATCTTATCTGGCAAGTTAGCGTTTCTTCAAGTATCTGGATTCCTCTCTCTAATGCTATTTTTGGAATGGATCGTACAGGTGAACTTGGCTTTGGATTTTTAACTGCCACTCAAGTAATTGGTATATTAGGGATACTATGGGTAATCCTTGTAACCGTTGTTTCATCTAAAGGTATTAATTGGATAAAAAAAGTCACCTCTGTTGGTGGGTCTGCAATTTCAATACTGAATATCATTTTAATCTTAGGTGGCTTTATAACGCTTGCACTTAATAGAGGTCAGTTTGCTCAGCCTATTGTAAATTTAGCAAGTACTTTAACTCGCTCACCAAATCCACGTTATCAAACCCCTCTTTCAATGGCTTCTTTCTTTACTTATGCCATTTTTGCTTATGGTGGTATCGAAGCTGTAGGAGGACTTGTTGATCAAACCAATAAACCTGAAGTAACTTTCCCTAAAGGTGTTAGTATTGCTGCTATTATTATATCTATTGGCTATTCTTTAGGTATATTTGTAATTGGTACATTTATCAATTGGAATAGTGTACTTTCTAGTAGCAATGTTAATACTGCCAATGTTACTTATATTGTTATGCAAAACCTAGGCTTTGAATTAGCCCGCGCTTTTGGTGCTACAAACACTGTTGCTCTAAATGTAGGTGCTACCTTAGCTAGGCTTTCTGGACTTGCTATGTTTCTTGCTTTAACAGGTGCTTATTTCACTCTGATTTATTCACCACTTAAACAACTTATTGAAGGTACTCCTAAAGGATTATTGCCAAAGAAATGGACAACTTTAAAAAACAATATGCCAGTCTATGCTATGTACTTACAGTGTCTTATCGTTTCAATTATCATATTACTTGTTTCCTTTGGCGGTGATAACGCTTCTGAATTCTTTAATATGCTTGTTACGATGACTAATGTAGCCATGACTATTCCTTATATGTTTTTAGCTATTGCTTTTCCTTTCTTCAAACGTAATCGTTCTATTCGTAGGCCTTTCGTTGTATATAAAAGTAATGGCTTTGCTCTTTTTGCAACTATTATCGTTACCTTAGCAGTCGGGCTTGCTAATATCTTCTCTATTATTGAACCAGCTATTGCACAAGGTAATTATTTAAATACCATTTTATCTGGGGGAGGTCCTTTGCTATTTGCAATTATTGCTTTTCTATTATATATGCGTTATGAAAAGAATAATGCTTAATCTATAAACAAAAAGATTCGAGAGTCTCTCCCGAATCTTTTTGTTATACTAGATTTCTAATTTAAAGATACTATTAAATTACTAGTCTTTTTATCTATATGTTTTGTCTCAATACTTTTTTGACTAATATTGCTCATTTCCTTATCTTGATTGTCCATCTTATAGTTTTCTAATTTAATAACTTGCACACTTTCTCTGTAGGCAAGACGTTGTGCATAGTTATATGAACCTATCATCAAGATTCCATTCATTAAAATAGCTAATCCAACGGCATACCACACCTGTTTTTCATATCTGCCTCTATCTTCACCATCTACCTTGCAATTTATCTCTTCTTCATTAACTATTTTACTCCCGTTTTGCTTATAAAACATGTATACCCCCTATTATACTTACATCTAGTTTTTCCTTAGTTGTCCCCTGATTCTGCTATTACTAGATTAGACGCTTATGGGTAAAATGACTTCTTCCTTCTGCATAATCAGCTACAATTTGTCCATTACCACGTAGCTTATATTTATATATAAGTAAACCTTCAAGTCCTACTGGTCCTCTTGCATGTAATTTAGAAGTACTAATACCTACTTCTGCTCCAAAACCATATTTAAATCCATCACTGAATCTTGTTGAAACATTTAAGAATACATTTCCTGAATCAACTAATGTCATAAATTTTTCTGCTGCTTCATTATCCCTTGTAATAATACAATCTGTATGTCCTGATCCAAATGTATTAATATGTGCAATAGCTTCATCTATATTATTTACTATTTTTATAGAAAGAATATAATCTAAATACTCTGTTTTCCAATCTTCCTCTGTAGCTGCTTCTACATCTATAATTTCTCTAGTCTTTTCACAACCTTTGATTAATACATTTTTAGCTTCTAAAGAAGATTTTAATTTAGGTAAATAATCTTTTGCAATATCTTCATGTACTAATAATGTCTCTAACGCATTACAAACAGCTACATATTGTGTTTTAGAATCTGTAACAACTTTTACAGCTAAATCTGTATCTGCCATCTTATCTACATATGTGTGACAAATACCATCTGCATGACCCATAACAGGAATAGTTGAGTTTTGCATAATATAGCTTACA
>CALGWE010000461.1:0-4397 GCA_937935915.1 uncultured Clostridia bacterium | reverse complement strand
ATTTTAGATAATATCCAAAATAATATATATGTCTATCGTTTGTCTTCGGATTTAATTCCTTTTTGTACCCACCCTTATATGAAAGCCCTTTATAAGGAAAAGGTAGAGCAAAATGATGAGATGCAGTCTATTTATGATTTGATTGAGACTTTAAGAAAGAAATATAACCTGCGTATAAGTATTCATCCAAGTCAATTCAATGTCTTATCTAGCCCCAAAGCTGATGTAGTAGCGCGTTCAATAGAGGAGGTACAAACACAAGCTAGCTGGATTAAACGTGTAGGGGGACAAAATGTAGTACTTCATATGGGGGGCATTTATGGCGATAAGGAGTCGGCAGTTAAAAGATTAGAAAGTAACTTACAGTATGTAGATTGTAAACTGCTTTCAATAGAAAATGATGATAAGTCTTATCATACATTAGATGTGGTAACACTTTGTGAAAAGTATGGTTTAAAGTGGGTTTATGATTTTCATCATGATAGATGCCATCCAAGTCCTAATGGCATGGGTGGAGTTAGAGAGCTTATTAAGGCATACCCACCAGATAAATATCATTTATCAACGGGTACGCCTGAGATTAATTCGAGACCACATGCAGATTATATTAGTAGTAGAGATTATAAAGCTTTTGTGACATTTCTAGAAAGCTGTGAGATTAAGGAGGCAGATGTAATCTTTGAAGCTAAAAAGAAAAACTTAGCTATACATGAGATATTAACCCCTTTGGAAGATGGATACTGGAAACTTAAGGAGTAGGAGAAAATAAATGAGACAGATTAAGCAAGTATTTAAATGGTTATGTGTAAGTTTAATATGTATAAGTTGTATTGGAACGGGTATAGTGATTAAAGCTAGTGAAACGGGGAAAAAGTTACTCCCTATATACTGCGTAGATACAAAGGGTGAAAAGAAGGTGGCACTGACCTTTGATGCCGCATGGGGCGCAGATGATACGGATCAGATTATTGAAATACTAAACAAATACAATGTAAAAGCAACCTTTTTTATGGTAGGAGACTGGGCTAGAAAATATCCGGATGCAGTGAAGAAGTTTCAAGAGGCTGGTCATGATATAGCTAATCACTCTAATAAACATCCTCATGTTTGCCAAATGAATAAAGAAGCTATTAAGAAGGACTTATTAGAAGCGCATGCTACACTTAAGGAAATTACAGGTCAGGAACCTTATCTTTATCGTCCACCTTATGGCGAATATAATAATACAGTATTAGAAGCAGCTAAAGAATGTGGTTATTACACCATACAATGGGATGTAGATTCCCTTGACTGGAAAGAATATGGGCTTGAGCCACTTATTAATAAAGTATTAAATCATAAAAATTTACGTCCGGGAACAATTATCCTTATGCACAATGATACTAAATATACAGCCAAGGCTTTAGAAAGCATTGTAAAAGGCATTATTGATAAAGGATATACCTTCGTCCCTGTATCAGAACTTATTTATAAAGATACAAATTGTAAGATAGATCATGAAGGAAGACAGCTAGCTCCACAAGAATCAGTTTCTAATACAAATACAGAAACCATTCAGTAAGCATTTGTAAAATAAAAAGAGAGTGTCGTAAAAGGTTTGCGACACTCTCTTAATCTAAGATAAGATTAGGAAACTTTATAGGTGTTTTCTAATTGTTTTTCAAATAAAGGATTAAGTAATAAATCAAGTTGCATGCTTAGTTGTAATACTTCTGGGGAGAGTAGGTTATAAGCATTTTTTTTGATAGTAAAATTTAAAGTTTTTTTCAGATGAACAATTTCATTTTGGGTAGGAATATTCATTGAATCGGCCTCTCTTTAAGAAAAATGTGACTAGGATGTAAGTACCTGACTAATATTATAATATGTGAAAATATAAAAGATGTGACTAATGTTTCAAAACATAAAATAAAAAACAATAGTGAACACTAAGTATATTAAGTCATAACTAAAGGAGTACATCAAATGATGATTATAGGCGTAGATAATACATTTCATTTAGGTAACGAAACGATTGCTTTATTAAAATCAGCAGCAGATAAGAATCAAATTGCATATATACACCTTAAGGTATTAGCCAGTAGAGAATATAAAGGTATGCTACTTAAAAAAAGCGTTGATATTATCAAAAAAAATCAAGAAATTAAATTATGTATTATTGAATTTACTAAAAAAGCCCTAACAAGTCTTAAAGCAATTAAGTTTGATTGTATCGTGTTTTTTGATGGACAAATGGGTTATAAAAAATACTGTAATCATCATATGTATTTTGTAAAAAATAAATTAAAGAAGTTATGTGATATAAGGACACTTATTGTACCTGATACCATGAGATGTCGCTTAGATAAAGATATTAGTTATGGATGGAGTAAAGGGGCACATATTTCACTTACAAGTAGTGAGGAAGAAATAGAAGGTGTATTAGAGGTGCAATGCATTTTGCAACATCCTACTATTGCTTTAAAGGGGGATTTTACCACACCTAGGGAGTTTGGCATAAATGGTAAAGCAAGATATCCAGAACAAATATTAGCTGCTGTAGCTATACTTATTTTATATGGATTTGATTTTTATAAAACAAAGTATAAATTGGAATAAATCACCTTGTCCTTGAATAAGATGTTAAAGACATACGATTAAAGGAAAGGCATAAAGCCAGAGGATAGGATAAGGAGTGGTTAGTAATGATAGAGCACATGTTAGAAAACAATAAGGTACTACTTATAGGAAAAGTAGTTAGTGAAACTAAATTTAGTCATAAGGTATATGGAGAAGGCTTTTATACTTTTGATTTAGAGGTACCTAGGTTAAGTGAATCAGCAGATATTTTACCTGTTACAATTTCAGAGAGACTTTTGCCATCTATTGGAGGAAATATACTTGGAAAAGTGTTAGAGATTGAAGGACAATTCAGGTCTTATAATCAGTATGAAGAAGGCAAAAATAGATTAATCTTAACGATTTTTATATTTGAAGTAAAAGAAGTAGGGCTAAGTGAACTAAGCAAGAATAAAAATGAAATTAGTCTCAATGGCTTTGTATGTAAGACGCCTATTTACAGAACAACACCATTTGGAAGAGAGATTACGGATTTACTTCTTGCTGTTAATAGATCGTATCATAAATCTGATTATATTCCATGTATCACCTGGGGGAGAAATGCTAGATTTGCACAAAATCTTGTAACAGGTGATCATATTCAAATAAGTGGACGTATTCAAAGCCGTACTTACCAAAAGAAATTAGAAACAGGAGAAGTTGAAATCAAAACAGCTTATGAAGTATCTATTAGTAAAATGGAACAAGTAGAAGACAATAATGAAGAGAAAAAAGAAGAAACAGTAGAAGTTAAAGAGACAAATGAATAATACATAATATTAATAAAGCCGTCAGCAAATGTTATGACGGCTTTTTAATATTTTAGAAATATTGTACATTTTAAAGCAAGTTGTGATATAATGAGTGGGAAAAAGGAAATAGACAAAAAAATATAAAAATGCAAAATAAAGGATTGTTAGGATGAATGATATTACAAATGGAGAAAGAGTAAAAGTTAAATCCGTAGAATATGTAATTATTAGGCAAAAACGTAAAACAGCTGCTATAAAGATAGAAAAGGATTTAAAGGTAGTTGTTAAAGTTCCATTGTATATGAGAGACAATGAGGTACAAGACTTTATATTGAAATATGAAAAGTGGGTTCAAGAGTCCCTAGATAAAAAACAAAAAGTTAAAGACAATAATGACTGGATACTTAATAAAAAAATAATGTATTTGGGAGAATATAAAGAGATTAATATTCAAGTTGTGCCGTATGCTAAAGAAATAGTTATTTTAAATGATAAAGGCTTTAAAATGATTACCTCAGGAAATGAAGAACTTATGCGTAAGGCAATGGAGAACTTTTTAAAAACACGTAGTAAGAAGCTTTTTTCAAGCATTACAGAAACATATGCCCAGTTAGTTGATGTAAAGTTTAATAAGATTACCATACGTAAGCAAGAAACAAGATGGGGGAGCTGTTCACAAAACGGTAACTTATCCTACAATGTAAAGCTTATGTGTGCCCCTATGGAGATCATTGAATATGTGATTTTACATGAGGTTATGCATTTAAGACATTTTAATCATAGCTTGGCATTTTGGGATGATATTAAAGAGATTATGCCAGATTATAAAGAACGCATGGCGTATTTAAAGCAATTTGGACACAGTTTTATAATATAGTTATTTACAATTTTATAATATGTCTATTATAAAAGGAGGAAAAATAATGGAGAAGGGGCTTGTAGAAGTCTATTATGGTACAGGAAAAGGAAAAACAACAGCATCCATAGGATTGGGAATTCGTGCACTAGGCAATAATTATAAAGTAATTATGGTGCAGTTTTTAAAGA